>JBBQMB010000022.1:0-28978 GCA_038328515.1 Sphingomonadales bacterium | reverse complement strand
CGAATGGAAAATAAAGTGCACCGGCGCCGCTACGGGAGCGGCGGCCATCGCCTCGCCGCGCCTGATTACCATCGGCTCTCCGGCCGGCAGATATTCATCGGTCAGGAAGGTCGCGGCACGATGCACGCTGCGCTCGATCCGGCGAAAATGCACCGCATCATGGCCGGGATCATAGCGGTGCGGGAACCACAAAGGGTCGCGGGCAATCCCCGATATGGTCAACGGCGCGTTCACGGCGTTATTTGACGCTGATATCAGCCTGTCGCAACCGCAATCAGCGCACTTGCCTTGCAAAGTGTAAAACGGGTATGTTTCGTGGCATATTGCCTATCAAGGGAGCCCCTGGTGCGAAACTCGACGTCGTTGTTCAGCCTGATCGTGGCCGGTCTGGTCGCCACGTCGGCGCCTGCAGCCGAGCCTGCCGCCCCTGTTGCGGCACCAGCAGCCGCAGCCAGCGCCGAAACTGACCGCATGCAGCAGACCGTTTGCCGCAAGGACAAGGTCATCGGCAGCCTGGTTTCCACCAAGAAGACCTGCCACACCCGCGCGCAATGGGCCTATATCGACGACACCAACCAGTCGTTTGGCCGCGATCTGGTTGACAGCACCCGCACGCGCCAGGGCGGCGATTAAGTTCCAGCCGGGGCACGCGGCCCCGGCTGTCTCGTCATTGCGGCGTCAGCACCAACCGGCCATCGCCTTCATCGACCGCGACGGTTGATCCATCGCTGACCGCGCCCGCCAGAATCAAATCTGCCAGCGGGTCTTGCAGATGTTTCTGCACCGTCCGCTTTAATGGCCGCGCGCCATAGACCGGATCATAGCCGACCCGCGCCAGCCAACGCCGCGCCGCATCGGTCAGCACCAGCGTGACCTTGCGATCCTTGAGCAGCGCCTGCACACGCAGCACCTGCAAATCGACGATCGGCGCCATGGCGCTTTCGCCGAGCCGCTGGAACAGCACGATTTCATCGAGCCGGTTGAGAAATTCCGGCCGAAAATGCCCGCGCACAACCTCCATCACCTGCGGTTCGGCGTCGCTGATCGGCTGATCATCGCGCAACCCCGCGATATATTGGCTACCAAGGTTCGACGTCAGGATAATCAACGTGTTGGTGAAATCGACCGTCCGCCCCTGGCCATCGGTCAAGCGACCGTCATCGAGCACCTGCAGCAGGATGTTGAAGACATCGGGGTGGGCCTTTTCGACCTCGTCGAACAACACGACCTGATAGGGCCGCCGCCGCACCGCCTCGGTCAACACCCCGCCTTCTTCATAACCGACATAACCCGGAGGCGCCCCGACCAGCCGCGCAACCGCATGTTTTTCCATATATTCCGACATGTCGATGCGCACCATGGCGCGTGGATCGTCGAACAGGAAATTGGCCAGCGCCTTGGTCAATTCGGTTTTGCCGACCCCGGTGGGGCCAAGAAAAAGGAAGCTGCCCAGCGGGCGGCCCGGGTCCTGCAACCCGGCGCGCGCGCGGCGCACAGCGGCGGACACGGCGTGGACGGCTACCGCCTGGCCGATCACCTGAGCAGACAATATGTCTTCCATCTTCAACAGCTTGTCGCGCTCGCCTTCGAGCATCCTGTCGACAGGGATGCCAGTCCAGCGTGAAACCACTGCGGCGATATCGTCGGCCGTTACTTCCTCGCGAGTCATGGCGTCGGCGGTCGCAATCTCGGCCTCGGCAAGCTGGCGTTCCAGATCCGGAATGCGGCCATAGGTCAGTTCGCCGGCCTTGGCATAATCGCCGCCGCGCTGCGCCTGATCGACCTCCAGCCGCGCTGCATCAAGCTGTTCCTTGATCTGGGTGGCCGCTGCGAGCTTGGCCTTTTCGGCCGTCCAGCGCAGTGTCAGCGCGCCCGATTGTTCCTCCAGATCGGCCAATTCGGTGCGCAATGCACTCAGGCGATCCTTTGATGCCGCATCGGATTCGCGCTCGAGCGCGCCAGCTTCGATCTTCAACTGGATAATCCGCCGATCGAGATTTTCAATTTCCTCGGGCTTGGATTCAACCTCCATGCGCAGCCGCGATGCCGCCTCGTCCATCAAATCGATCGCCTTGTCGGGCATGAAGCGATCGGAAATATAGCGGTTCGACAGGGTGGCGGCGGCAACAATCGCGCCATCGGTAATCCGTACGCCGTGGTGGAGCTCATATTTCTCCTTGAGCCCGCGCAAAATCGAAATCGTGTCCTCGACGCTGGGCTCGCCGACCAGCACCGGCTGAAAACGCCGTTCCAGCGCCGCATCCTTTTCAACATATTTGCGATATTCATTGAGCGTAGTCGCGCCGATGCAGTGCAATTCCCCCCGCGCCAGTGCCGGCTTGAGCAGGTTCGAGGCGTCCATCGAACCTTCCGATGCGCCGGCGCCGACCAATGTGTGCATTTCATCGATGAACAGCACGACATCACTGCCTTCAGCGCGAACTTCATCGAGCACGCCTTTCAAGCGTTCTTCAAATTCACCGCGATATTTCGCCCCGGCGATCAGCGCGCCCATGTCGAGCGACATCAGGCGTTTGTCCTTCAACCCATCGGGCACATCGCCATTGGCAATGCGCAGCGCGAGGCCTTCGACCACCGCCGTCTTGCCGACGCCGGGTTCGCCGATGAGAACCGGGTTGTTCTTGGTGCGCCGCGCCAGCACCTGAATGGTACGGCGGATTTCCTCGTCGCGGCCGATGACCGGATCGAGCTTGCCATCGCGCGCTGCCTGGGTGAGGTCACGCGCATATTTGTTGAGCGCATCGAAATTGGCCTCGGCCCCCGCGGTATCGGCGCTGCGCCCCTTGCGGGTGGTTTCGATCACCGTGTTGAGCGCTTGTGCCGTCACCCCCGCCGCTGCCAGCGCCTTGCCGGCAAGCGTCGTCGTGGCGAGCGTCAGCGCTACCAGCAGCCGCTCGACGGTGACAAAACTGTCCTTTGCCTTGGCGGCGATCTGTTCGGCCTGGTCGAGCACACGAACCGTATCATTGTCCCAGTTGAGCGATTGGGCGCCGCTGCCCGACACTTGCGCGATCTTGGCAAGCGCCTGGTCGGTCATCTGCATCGCGGTTTCGGGGCGGCCACCGGCGGCGCGGATCAAATTGGCCGCCATGCCTTCTTCATCCTCGAGCAAGGCCTTGAGCACATGCTCGGGCGCAATGCGCTGGTGGTTGTTGCGAATGGCGACGGTCTGCGCTGATTGCAGAAACCCCTTGGCACGGTCGGTGAATTTTTCGATATTCATGGCTGCTTGTCTCCCGTTCCCCTCGATATGGTGTGACTTTTACGCAACACAAGGGGTGTGCCTCACGCTATCGCCGGAGCACGAAGCGCACTTTCCGATTGCGGAAATCCAGTGACAAACGCTTGAAATTCCTCAACAGATCGGTCCCGAGCAAGAGTGCCGGCTGTTTTTCCAACCCGAACAGTTCAAACGGCGGCGCATCGGTAAAGGCAACCGTGACGTTTTTGAGGATGACCCCGCCAACGCGCAGTTCCGCAAGCGTTGCCACTTCGGCGGTAAAATTGGCACCGGTCACGCTGACGAGGCTGATCGTCTGCATCGCCGGCTTGCCGCGGCCGCGCAGCGCCCGGCGCAACATGGCACTATTGCCGATCGTCAGTTCCGACCCGGTATCGATCACGGCATAGGTGCGGGCGCCATCGACACTGGCCTGGGTCAAGATCAACTGGCCCTTGCGGCGGCGCGCCGTGACGACAATTTCGCCTTCCTCCACGGCATGAGGCTGCCGCGAATCCTGGATAACCACGGTGCGCTTGTCGAAATCGAGCAGCAAGCGCTGGTCGGACAAAGCGTCGATGCCGATGATGCCCTGCGCGCCGATATAACGTTCGGGCAACGCCGGCGCGATGATATCGTTGATCCTGTTGCTGCCGATGCTCAACGTATCGATCAGCACCGTCGTCGCCGGGCTGGTGCCGGCCATGCCGCGCACCATGACATTGGCATCGACCGGCAGCCCCAGCCGTTCAGCGAGCCCCGCGCCGATCACCGAGCGATCGGCGCCGCTATCGACAAGGAAACTATATGGCCCCTTGCCGTTGACCAACACATCAACGAACAGCCGGGTACGACGTTCCTCGGCTGCCAGACTTTCGCCGACGACCTCCAGTGTGTCGTCGATGGTGGCGGGCGGGATGGTCAGGCCTGGCGGCGATGGCGGGGCGATCGCCAACAGGCCAGCGCTAATAATGGCAAGCAAACTCATGCCGCAACCGTGCGCCAGCGGCGGCGCATCGGCAAGAGCGTTTGCGCTTGCCGCGACAGCATCGCGCGCTTACCCCCCAAGTGCCATTCGGGGCGTCGCCCGCTGCCTTCGGGTGGGGCGGCTCTCCCGCTGCCCGGCCCCGGAATTTGCCCCATGCCTGATTTCCTTACCGCGCTTTTCACCGCCAGCGGCGTCGTTGCGCTCGCTGAAATGGGCGACAAGACGCAGTTGCTCGCCATTGTCCTCGCGACGCGCTTTCGCGCGCCATGGCCGGTAATCGCCGGCATATTGGTCGCAACGCTCGCCAATCACGCCCTCGCCGCCTGGGCCGGGGCCGCCCTCGCCGGCTGGTTCGATGGGGCCTGGTTCCGCTATGCGGTCGCCATCTCGTTCATCGCCATGGCCGGCTGGACGTTGATACCCGACACGCTGGACGATATCGACGACGCACCGCCGCGCCACGGCGCCTTTGTCACGACCGCCATTGCCTTTTTCATCGTCGAAATCGGTGACAAGACCCAGATTGCGACGATCGCGCTCGGCGCGCGGTTCGAAAGCGTGCTGGCGGTGACGATCGGCACCACGCTGGGCATGATGCTCGCCAACGTGCCGGCGGTGTTCCTGGGACAAAAGCTTGTCGAAAAAGTACCGCTGCGCACCGTCCATGTCATTGCGGCGCTTATCTTTCTCGCCATCGGGCTGTGGCTGCTGGCAGCGACGGCGGAGTGGATCGGTTGATGTCGCCGGTTGTCGAGCATGATCGGCGCTGGGCGGCGCACTATGCCGAAGCGGCGACGCGGGTGGTGGCGGCGCTCGCCCCGCTGCCGGTGACGCTGCACCATATCGGCAGCACGGCGGTGCCCGGCATCATGGCCAAACCGATCATCGACATGCTCGGCGAGGTAGCGACATTTGCCGCCATCGATGCCGCCGCGGCGCGATTGGTGGCAATCGGTTTCGAAGCCATGGGGGAATATGGCGAGCCCGGCCGCCGCTATTTCCGGTTGCACGATGGTGGCGGCGTGCGCACGCACCACCTCCATGTGTTTGCAACCGGCGCACCGGCCCTCGCCCGCCATCTGGCGTTCCGGGATTATCTGATCGCCCATCGCGATGCAGCGGCGGCGTATTCAGCGCTCAAGGCGGCGCTACCAGCGGCGGGATATCAGGTTGCCAAGGCGCCCTTTATCGTCGCGACCCAAGCCGCTGCGCTGGCGTGGGCGAGCCAGCCAAAGTTGTCCCGGCAACCAGATATGCGAATCGTCCCTAAATGATCCCGCGCGCCTTCAAACCTGCAACATCATCGGCCGACAGCCCGAGCACATCGCCATAAACCTGGTCATTATCCTGACCGATTGTCGCCGGCGCTGCACGCCGCACGCTGCCGGGGGTTTTTGACAGCTTGGGAAAGACATTCTGCATCTTGACGCTGCCCCAGCGCTCGCTGGGTACGTCGATCAGCGCTTCGCGCGCCTGAAAGTGCGGATCGTCGATCATGTCCTGCGGGCGATAAAGTTTGCCCGCCGGGACGCCATGTTCGATCATCAGCGCCTCGACTTCATCGATTGTCAGCGTCCGGGTCCAATCCCCGATCAGATCGTCGAGCAAGGTCTGGTTGCGGCCGCGCGAGATGTGATCGACAAAGCGCGGATCGCTGGCCATTTCGGGCCGGCCCATGGCGGTGCACAATCGGCCGAACACCGTATCCTGGTTGGCGCCGATCAGATATTCGCCATCGCTGGTCGGATAGACGTTCGACGGCGCGATGCCGGGCAGGATGCTGCCTGACCGTTCGCGGACATAACCCGAGGCGGAATATTCGGGCACCAGGCTTTCCATGACCTGCAGCACCGATTCATAGAGCGAGGAATCGACGACCTGGCCTTCGCCGGTCTGGTCGCGGTGGCGCAGCGCTGCAAGCGCCCCCATGCAGCCATAGGTGGCGGCCAGACTGTCACCGATCGACACCCCCATGCGGCTGGCCGGGCGATCCGGGTCACCGACGATGGCGCGCCAGCCGCCCATCGCTTCACCGATGCCGCCAAAGCCGGCACGGTTCGAATAAGGCCCGGTCTGGCCATAGCCCGAAACCCGCACGATGATCAGCCGCGGGTTTTCGGCATGCAGCGCCGCCGGGCTCATGCCCCATTTTTCAAGCGTGCCCGGGCGGAAGTTTTCGATCAAGATATCGGCAGTGGCGATCAACCGCCGCGCCAGCGCCTGGCCTTCCGGGTCGCGCAGATTGGCGCTGACCGCCATCTTGTTACGCGCCACGACTTCCCACCACAGCGGATAATCGCCGCGGCCCCAGTCGCGCATCGGGTCGCCGCCACCCTTGCCTTGAACCCCCGGCGGTTCGATCTTGATGACTTCAGCGCCCATGTCGCCGAGCAATTGCCCGCAAAAAGGCCCGGCGATGAGCTGGCCCATTTCGACAACGCGGATGCCGGCAAGCGGCCCGGTATTTTCAGCCCACACCGCGCTCATTCCGCCGCAATCGCGAGAGCGTCGACATTATGCCAGACTGGCGGACGCGGCGCCGGCAAGCCGGTTTCGGCAAGGCAATTGGCGCGGAGCGTTTCGACATCGCCGCCAAAGTTGAACAAATCGGTGCCCGGCTTTGCCGCTGCCGCCATTTCGGAGCGCAGCGCGGTCGTTGCAGCCGCATCGACCGAGCCATCGGCGGCGATAACGACACCATAGGCCCGCGCGCCCGCTACCGTCACCAGCCCCTGCCGGATTTCCTTGGCGACCAGCGCCGGGTCGCGTTGCAACGGGTCACCCCAGCCGCCGCCGCCCCAGGTGATGAAGTGCAGCACGTCATCGGCTTCGACATCAAGGCTGTCGAGCTTGTTGGCAACGATGGTCTGGGTGCCATCGGGCTTTTCAAGCACCTTGCGCGCTCGGCTACCCGGGTTGCCGCCATTAACGCCCCAGGGGTAGGTGAACCAGCGATCGTCATGGATGCTGACCGTGCCGGCGGCAAGGAAGCGATACGACATATGAATGCCGTTGCCGCCGCGGTTGAGCCCGGCGCCGCCGGTATCGGGCAGCGCTTCATAGCGTTCGATGCGCAGCGGGAAATAGCGTTCCAGAAACTCGTTGGGCACGTTGGTAAAGCCCGGCCAAAGGCTATGCCCATCGGGGCCATCGCCGAATGGCTTGCCGGGGATGCCGCCAAAACCGATCTGGAAAAGCTGGAACCATTCGCCGCCCTTGCCGGGTCGGGTATCGCGGCCCGAATACATCAGATGCGGCGAGGACGAGAAACCGGCAGCGCACAGGAATTCAGGCGTGCGCTGGCCGAGCAGGCCGCCCAAAATATCGAAAATCCGCCCCAGCGCATGGGTGCGCCCCGAAAGCGCCGCCGGGAATTTCGGTTTGAGCAGCGACCCTTCGGGAATTTTCACATCGATGAGATCGTAAAAGCCGTCGTTGAACATGATCTGCGGATCGAAAACCATGATCATGTAGATGCCGAAGAACATCTTGAACATGTTCTCGTTGAGCAGGAAATTGATCGACGCATCCGACTGCGGATCGGTACCGGCAAAATCGAGCACCACCTTGTCGCCAACGCGCTGCATCGTGCATTTGATCTTGTAGGGGCCAAAGCCGACGCCATCATCACAGATGAAATCGGTAAAGCTCACGGCATCGGTGGAGACCGACGATGCGATCAACGCTTTCATGGCGCGATGGTTGCGGGCGAGCAGATCTTCCATCGCGGCAACGATGATGTCATCGCCAAAGCGCGCGCACATTTCCTCGACGCGGCGAGCCGCCACCCGACAGGCGGCGATGAGCGCGTTCAAATCGGCGGCGCACCAATCGGGCTTGCGCGTCTGGTGCATGACCAGCTTGATGAGGTCTTCGTTATACACCCCGCGCTGGTAAATCTTGACCGGCGGAATCCGCACGCCTTCTTCAAAAATCGCCCGCGCATCGATCGGCATCGAGCCGGCGACCTTGCCGCCGATATCGGACTGGTGGCCGAACATCGCCGTCCACGCCACCAGCCGCCCGGTGCGATACACCGGCAGCAGCACCAGCCAGTCATTCGAATGGCTTACCGCACCTTCGCAGCTGTACGGGTCGGAGAGCAGGATCATGTCCCCTTCTTCGATGGTGCCGTTGAAGTTGCGGATGAAGCCATCGATGAAGCTGCCGAACTGGCCAACGATCATCTTGCCATCGGGGTTGGCGATGAGCGGGAAGGCATCGCCCTGTTCGCGAATACCCGGCGACATGGCAGTGCGCACCAGCGTCGCATCCATTTCGATACGCGCGTTGCGCAGCGCGTTTTCAACAATATCGAGGGTGACCGGATCGATTTTTTTCGGCTCGAAGGCGGCGGTATTGGTCTGGATGATTTGCGCTGGCATGGGTCAGATCCTTCCTGCCCCTCTCCCGCTTGCGGGAGAGGCGAGAGACGCCGCCGTTGCGGCGGCCCGGGTGAGGGTGTTGGCGAAATCGCGAATGGAAATCATGCGGGGTTTATCAGCAGATTGCCGAAATCATCGACAAGCGCACTATGGCCGTTGTGGATCAACGTCGTGGAATCCATTTCGGTGACCACCGCCGGGCCGGGCACCACGTCGCCCGCGCGCAACTTGCTGCGGTCATAGATCACCGCCGGCCGCGCCGCGCCATCCATCCACACTTCATGGTCGCGGACCTTGGCGGCAATCGGGTTGCCATCCCCCTTGGCGATACGCTCAGCCTCGACATTGGCCGATTTGCCCAGCGCCACGACGCGAATGTTGACCAGTTCCTGCGGCACCGTCAGGTTGAAGGTGAACAGCCGCTTGTGCTCGGCATCGAAACGCGCCGTCAGATCGGCGATGCCGGCTTCGGGGCGGATCGACAGCGGCACTTCGAACGCCTGGCCGGCGTAGCGGACATCGATTTCAAACTGCAGCGTCTGGTCGGCTGCCGGAACGCCTTCGGTTTCGAGTTCGGCCGTCACTTGCGCTGCCAGATCGGCAATTACCGCTGCGACTTCGGCATCATCGGTCTGCGTGACGAGCTTGTTGAAGCTGCGCTGCGCATCAACCCGCAACCGCGTCGTCGCATCGCCATAGGCGCACAAAACGCCCGGCGAGGGCGGAATGATCACCGGCCAGCTGCCCATCAACGTGCCCATGGCATTGCCATGCAGCGGCCCGGCGCCGCCGAACGCCATCAGCGCGAAATCACGCGGATCATAGCCCTGGCTAATCGAAACCAGCCGCAGCGCGCCGTACATTGTCTCATTAACGATGGCGATTATCCCCGCCGCCGCCTCCATCAACGTCAACCCCAATGCATCGGCGATGGTCTGCACGCTGCGCTTGGCGGCCTCGCGATCAAGCTTGAAGGTACCGCCGAGCAGATTTTCAGGCAGATAGCCGAGCACGACATTGGCATCGGTCACCGTCGGCAATTCACCGCCGCGCCCATAAGCCGCCGGCCCCGGCACGGCACCAGCCGATTGCGGCCCGACCCGCAGCGCCCGCGTCAATTCCGGCACGCTCGCAATCGAGCCACCCCCGGCGCCGACCGTCTTCACATCGAGCGACGACGCGCGCACGGTCAAATGCCCAACACTGGTTTCACGCCGCAACCGCGCCGCAAAATCCTCGATCAACGCGACATCGGTGCTGGTGCCGCCCATGTCGAGCGTCAACACATTGGCATGGCCGCTGTTTTTGGCGATCCACACCGCGCCGGCAACGCCGCCGGCAGGGCCCGACATCAGCAGATTAACGGGCGCGTTGCGCGATTTTTCCGCCGACATCAGCCCGCCATCGGAACGCAGCAGGCTCAGCTTGGCGTTGGTGCCCCATTCCTGCAGTTCGCGTTCCAGATTGCCGACATAGCGCGACACCGTCGGGCGCACGGCGCTGTTGGCAACCGTCGTCAGCGTCCGCTCATACTCCTGCATTTCGGGCAGGATATCGGCCGAAATGCTCACCGGAATGTCAGGCAATTCCTCGGCACAAATTTCAGCGACGCGGCGTTCATGGGCGTCATTCATATAGGAATTAATGAGGCAAACGGTGATCGCCTCGACCTTTTCTTCGGCAAGCCGCTTGAGATTTTGGCGCAGCTTGGCTTCATCGAGTGGGCGGACAATCTCGCCATCGGCGCCGATCCGCTCCGGGGCTTCAATGGTCGCTTCCAATGGCGCCATCGGCTCGGGCTTGGGCCAGACGATCCACGCCGCCAGCCCGCCCGGCACCAGACTGCGCGCGATCTGCAGCACATGGCGATAGCCTTCGGTAACGATCAGGCCAACGCGAGCGATCTTGTGCTCGAGCACCGCATTGGTCGCCACGGTGGTGCCGTGCAAAAACAGCGCCAGTTCGTGCGGCTCGATACCGGCCTTGCCGCACAATTGCCGCGCCCCGGCGATCACCGCCTGCGACGGATCATGCGGGGTGCTCGGCACCTTGTCACGAAAGGTGCGACCGGTCGCTTCATCGATGATCAGCAAATCGGTAAAGGTGCCGCCGACATCGACGCCAAGACGATAACTCACACGCGCTCCCCTTTGATGATGAAATCGCCGGCCTTGCCGACGCGGCTCGGCAAATCCCGGCCCATGATAGTGGCGAACCAGCGGTTGGCAGCGACCGCGGCATCAAGATCATACCCCGTCGCCACGCCCGAGCGCTCGAACAGATACAGCAATTCCTCGGTGCCGACATTGCCGGCCGCGCCCGGCGCAAACGGGCAACCGCCCAAGCCGCCGAGCGCTGAATCGAACGTCCGGCACCCGGCCTGATAGCCGGCCCAGGCATTGGCCGGCGCCAGCCCGCGGGTGTCGTGCAGATGCAACCGTACCGGAATGTCACCGATTTTGGCGATCACCGCCGCCACCAGATCACCCACCTGCCCCGGCACGCCGACGCCAATCGTATCAGCCAGCGCGATTTCCTGCGCCCTGGCATCGACCATGCGCGCCGCCATGTCGACAATGCGCTGCGCCGGCACCGCGCCTTCATAAGGGCAACCAAAGGCTGCGGAAATCGTCACCTGCGCAAATAGCCCGGCAGCCGTGGCCTTTTTGAGCATAGCGGTATTGGCGATTATACCATCAGCGACAGTCTGGCCCTGGTTGATGATGCCGAACTGATCGGTCGAAACCAGCACGCACCCGGCCTCATCCAGCCCGCGCGCGCCGCCATCGCGCGACGCAATCGCCCGATCAACGCCGCGTTCATTGAGGCACAGGCCGATATAACGCACCCCCGCCACATCGGGCAGGCCAGCGACCACTGCTTCGGCATCGGCCATTTGCGGCACCCGGCGCGGATTGACGAAACTGGCGACTTCGATCCGCCGCGCACCAAAAGCCACCAGACGGTCAATCAACGCCAGCTTGTCGGCAGTTTCGACAAAACCCTTTTCATTCTGCAAACCATCACGAGGCGAAACCTCGACGATCTGGACGGCGGAGCGGGCAGGATGATTCATCCGATTTGTATACAAAATGGACTTGGCGCTGTATAGAGGCGGCGGCCAGAATCTGCCCGCAATGCGGACAAACCCGAATTGGCAAAAGGGAAACAAATGACACGACAGGCCGATGATCTGGGCAGTGATTACAGCGCCGCGGGCTTTGGCGGCACCCTTGAACCTGGCACCCGCCCGGTGCTCCTGCTCATCGATTTTGCCCGCGCCTATCTCGATCCCGCCTCACAGCTTTACGCCGGGGTCGAAGCCGCCCGCGACAGCGCTGCCCGCCTCCACACCGCCGCCCGCGCCGCCGGCATCCCCATCATCTTCACCCGCGTCGAATATAGCGCCGATGGCCATGAAGGCGGCGTGTTCTTCAAGAAAGTCGCGGCACTAAAGGCCTTTGTCACCGGCAACCCGATGGCCGATTTCACCCCCGAACTCACGCCTTTGCCCGGCGACGAAGTCATCACCAAACATTACCCCAGCGCCTTCTTCGGCACCGATCTCGCCGCCTCCCTCCACGCCCGCAAAATCGACACCATCCTGATCACCGGCCTTTCCACCTCGGGCTGCGTTCGTGCTTCGGCGGTCGACGCCATCTGCCACGGCTTCATCCCCCTCGTCGTCACCGATGCGGTGGGGGACCGTGATGCGCAGGTGCACGCGGCCAATCTGTTCGACCTTGGCGCCAAAACGGCTGAACTGGTCAGCGAGGCGCAGGCGGTCGAGTATATCCTTGGGGTGGGGAAATAGTGCCTCCGGCGGGCAGGGGGTGACCCCCTGCCCCCCCATCAAATGAATCTGATCCCAAATTTGACCAGAAATCTGGGATAGCTATCCCGATACCGACGAGTGACGCCGGCAAGCCAGCGAACCGGACGATCGTCGCAAAAGTTTCCAAATCGCGTTCCTGTACCCGACCCCAGAGACGTTACCCGAAGCTCGCGATCGGAAGCAATGGGGTCGTAAGCCACCCTCCGAAAGGGGTGCAGAGGGTCACCCCCTGCCCGCCGGAGACTAAATCACTTCACCGGATCCGCCGCCGAGAACGCATGAAACGCCCGGCGGATATGCCCGGTCATCACGGCGTGCGCCCATTCGGCATCGTGCGCGACAAAAGCGATGATGAGTTCGCCATGTTCATGCGCTGATCGCGCCAGTTCGGCGCGGTCATAGCGGGCGGCAGTGCGGCGCACGACGGGTTGTTCGACAAGCGATGCGAGCATGGTGGTGAGGCGCGGCGAGGCTGCAGCGGCGATAATGATATCGTGAAAGCGGCGATTTTCGGCCAGGAACGACGCGACATCGGGCGTTTCGGCAGCGACGGCGGCTGCCAGGCTCGCATTACAGGCACGCAGGCAATCGAGCGCTTGCGGCGTGATGCGCGTCGCGGCGCGCGACGCGGCATGGGCTTCCAGCATGGCGCGCAGGGTGAACATTTCGGCGAGATCCTGCGCGTTCCAATCGGCCACGAACAAGCGCTGGCTGTCGGAGCGCACGACATAAAGCTCGGATTCGAGCCGGCGCAGCGCTTCGCGGACGGGGGTGCGGGAGACGCCGCAGATATCGGCCAGCGCTTCTTCTGTCAGTGGCGCGCCGGGCACAGCGTCGCCCGAAAGGATCAGCCCGCGAATTTCGGCATAGGCGCGTTCGGAGGCTTTTGACATTTTTCCCTTCCGGTGCCGCCTGGCCCGCGCTGTTGCAAAAAAATCGCATCGTCACCCTAAAGCCAAGCGGCGCCGGGCGAAAGGCTTGACCGCTGCGCTTTGTATACAATAGCGATGCTGCATTGCGATGGCAGCATGGGCTGCGCCGGATTTCAGGGGGACATCATGACGACAATCAGGGGCCGCAAGGCGTTTTTTCTGGGCTTTGCCGGGGCCGCGATTGCCCTGTCGGCCCCGGCCATGGCGCAAACCGCCGCTGCTGCGGCCAGCGATGAAGGTGAAATCCTCGTCACCGCGCGGCGCGACAGCGAACGCCTTATCGATGTGCCGGCGACGATCAACGTGTTGACCAGCGAAACACTGGCGCGCACCGGCGTCGTCCGCGCCCAGGATTTCCTCCAGCTTACGCCCGGCGTCACCATCGTCACCGGCAGCGCCGAGGCAGGCGACACCCAGATCAACATCCGCGGCATCAATGGCGCGCGCGACGCCGAAAGCTCGGTGGCGCTGGTTGTCGATGGCATTTTGAAAACCAACACCGCCCAGTTGAACCAGAACCAGGGCACGCTGCGCCAGATCGAAGTGCTCAAGGGTCCGCAGGGCGCGCTTTATGGCCGCAACGCGGCTGCGGGCGCCATCGTCGTCACCACGGTAAAGCCCGGTGATGTTCTCGAAGGCGCCATCCGGGCCAGCTATGGCGAACTCGCCACCGGCGAAGTCAACGCCCATATCGCCGGCCCGATCAATGAAAATGTCGGCTTTGTACTGTCGGCCAATTACCGCACCACCGATGGTTTCTGGCGCAACGAATTCCTGGGCAATTCCAAGACCGTCGACGACCAGGAAAATTTCGGCTTCGACGGCCGCATCGTTGCCCGGGTCGGTGACAACACCACCCTCGATTTCAAGGGCCGCTACGCCAAACTGTCGGGCGCGTCGATCAATTTCAACGCCAGCTTTCACCTGCCCAATTTTGCCGGGGTGAACCCGGCCTTCTTTGAAAACGTCAACGACCATAAATTCCGCTATTATTCGAACATCCGCCCGACCAACGACATGGAAACGATCGAGTTTTCGGGCAAGGTCGATCATGAATTCGAAACCATGAAATTGACCGCCTGGGCGCTTTACAGCGATGTGAAGCAGAGCTTGACCGCCGATGGCACTTCGGCCGATTTCGCGCGCTACACCTTCCCCGGGGCAACGCCTGCGAGCGTGGCGACCAGCAACAAATGCTTTGCCACCACCGCCCAATTGACCGGGTTTCCGCTCGGTGCACCAACCTTCATCGGCAAGGTGCCGACGCCGTTCATCTTTGACCCCGTCAATGGCTCGACTTTTGGCGCCTATTCGCCAACGACATGCGACGGTACCCAGCTGCAAAAGCGCTCGCAGAATGATTTTTCGGCCGAAGTCCGCTTGTCATCGACCGGCGGTGGCGCGATCAGCTGGTCGCTGGGCGCCTATTACCTCCGCCTCAACCGCGAGACGGGCATCAGCCTTGGCGCCGATCTGGGCCAGGGCGTATTGCCGACGCTGTATAATGCGCCGGGCAGCAGCAACCCGACGTCGCAGCTGTTCAACGATAAATTCCGCACCAATGTCTATGCCGGCTTCGGCTCGGTCGATTGGAAGGCCAATGACGCGCTGACCATGGGCCTGGCGCTGCGCTATGACATCGAAGATCGCAACGCCACCAATCTCGTGCCGTTCGTGACCGATCCGATCACCGGCGGGCCGATCAACCCCGGCCAGGTCGGTGGCCCGATCGCGCCCAAGGACGCCACTTTCAAGCAACTCCAGCCCAAGCTGACGCTCAGCTACAAGGCTGCCGACGAAGCCGTGCTGTTTGCCAACTGGGGCGTTGGCTTCAAATCGGGCGGCCTCAACAATTCCGGTTCGGCGGCGATCGTGAACAACAATTTCAACAACGGCGCCGTTGGCACCATCAACGCCGGCGTGACGATCAACGACCAGTATCGCAAGGAACGATCGAGCGCCTTTGAAGCCGGGGTGAAGGGCAGCCTGTTCGATGGCCGCGTCACCTACGACCTTGCGGGCTATTACACCAGCATCCGCGACATGCAGTTTTTCGAATTCTTCGTCGGCGGTTTCGGCCTGCTGCGCGTGGTGTCGAACATCGACAAGGTTGATGTTTATGGCGGCGAATTGAACGTGTCCGCCAAGGTGATGGACGGCTGGACGGTGTTTGGTTCGGGCAACATCACCGGTAGCGAGATCAAGAAAAACAGCAGCCGCCCCGATACGGTGGGCAACAAATCGCCCTACACCGCCGATTACACGCTCAACATCGGCACCCAGTTTGTCGTGCCGATAACCGACGGGCTGAAGGGTGTGCTGCGCGCCGATTACCGCGTCACCGGGCCGACCTGGTTCCATTCGGTGCAAAAGCAGGTCAAGCCGACGATCTTTTCAGCCTTGCTGCCGATCAGCGCGCTGGCGCTGCCCGGCTTTGTCGGCAATGCCGATTACAGCGTGACGCAGCGCGAAGCCTTTGGCGTGGTTAACCTGCGCATCGGCGTCGAAGGCCGCAACTGGACGCTGACCGCCTTCGCCAACAACCTGCTCGACGAGCAATTTCTCAACGAAGCCATTCCGGCGATCGAATTCGGCGGGTCGTTCATTTCACCCGGACAGCGCCGCGTCATCGGGGTCGAGGCCGGCCTGAAATTCTGATCAGCCGCTAAATCGGTCAAGGACGGGAAAACCCGGTCGCGCTGCGGCCGGGTTTTTTTGCGTGTCGCGGCTTGATCTGCGTCCCGATCCGCAACGCAACGTAGCGCGCCAGACACACACAGTAGAAAATAACAATAAATTTTCATCTGTTCATCAATTGTTACATAAATGCCGATAAGCCTAATGAACAGGGCGGGTTTTAACAATATCTTTACGAATATTTGTCTTCCAAATTATCAAAACGTAAAATGCTACTGAAATATTTAAATTTTTGTCTGTAAGTTCGTCGTACCGGGGGAAAATAAGTGACATCATCGCGCTTTATCGCATCTATTTTCATGTCTTTTTGGTTAACAAGTGGCTCAGCCAACGCTGTCATCCTGACGGCAACCAACGCCAACATCAAAACCGTTTTTGCTACCGCGCAAGATGGCGATACCATCGTTCTCGATGGCGTTTTCGGCAGGACAAATCTCGCCAATCGCAGCTTCACCAACGGGCTGACCATCGACGCCCGTTCTGCCAGCTTCAACGGCCAGTTGACGATGAAATCGGTTGCCGGCGTTGCCGTTCTGGGCGGCCTTTATGGCATGTCGCCGGGCATCTGGCAGAATGGCTGGACCGCCGTGATCAGCAATAGCAGCCGGGTTTCATTCACCAACCCCAATGTGGTGGGCGCCGGGATCGGCAAGGAACTTGGCCTGCGCTTCGTCCTCAGCAGCGATGTTTTGGTCGAGGGCGGGAGCTTTGATGGCCTTCGCGTCGGCATCGCTATCGACACCGTCACCAACGGCCTCGTAACGAATAATCTCATCACGAATTCGACCAGCGATGGCATGAACATCGTCAACAGCCACGACGTCACGGCCAGCAGCAATATTTGCCGTGACGGCACGCCATCGGTGGGCGCGCATCCCGATTGCATTCAGATGTGGAGCCTTGCCGGCCAGCCGATGCAATCGGACATCCAGCTGCTCAACAACCAGGCCTATGGCCCGACGCAGGGCTTCACTGCGTTTAACCCTTCGGAGGCAAGTGGCCAGCGGATCTCGATCATCGGCAATTGGGTTGAAACCAGCTTCCCCCAGGGCATTGCCTGTTATGGCTGTTTCGACAGTGTGATAACCGACAACACCCTGATCACCCTGCCGGGTTCGAGGTGGCGCACTTTTTTGCGGGTGCCCGGCGGTGCCAACAACATCGTCGAAAACAACAGCATCGGCCCGTTGCCAACCGGCACCAGCGCCGCGCTGGGCGATGACGACACGACGCTGGACCTGCAAGCCTTTTCAGCGCGCTTCGCCGAGCCGTTCGGTGCGGTCAACACGGTTGGCGGCGTTCCCGAACCATCGGTCTGGATGCAATTACTGCTGGGCTTTGGCTGCGCCGGTGCCCTGCTGCGCCAACGGCGGGCAATCGCCTGACCGCGCCGCCAAGCTTGGTTGGGATGGGGGCTGGGGGACGCTAACTCAACTGTCTGTGAAAAAAGCCGGCGCTGTCGTCCAGCGCCGGCGCCTTGCCGCGGAACGGCTTGGACAGCGCCAGCAAGATGCCGATATGGCCGATTTCGGGGTAGATGATCGCCTCTGCCACCGCCCCCTTGGCGGTCAGCGCGGCGGCAAGATTGGTGGCATTGCGCGGCAACACCGTCGTGTCCCCGCCGCCATTGAGCAACAATACCGGCGGCGCCGCGGCGCTGGCAAAGCGGATCGGCTGAGTAAACGCCAGATCCCCTAGCCCGCCAAGCGCGACATCGGCGGCACCGCCCGGCACGAACGGCAAAAAGTCATATGGCCCCGCCAGCCCCACCGCTGCCTTGATCGCGCCCGGCGCACCGGCCCGTGCCAGCCATTGCGGATCGAGCGCCAGCATCAACGCGATATAAGCACCGGCGCTATGCCCCGAAACGCCGATGCGCGCCGGATCACCGCCATGCTCGGCGATATGCGAACGCGTCCAGGCAACAGCGCTCGCCCCATCTTCGACGAACGCCGGGAAATGCACTTGTGGCGCCAGCCGGTAATCGGGGACCACGACCACAAAACCCTTGGCCGCCAGCGCGCGCGCCGCAAAGGCATAATCCTGCCGGCGGCCGCTATTCCAGCTTCCGCCATAAAAGAATATGATGACGCCCGCGCCGGAGGGCCGGGCGCCGATTTCCGGCGCATAAATATCGAGCATTTGGCGCGGGTCGTTACCATAGGCGATATCGCGCGCCACCCGGTCGGTGCCGCCATCCCCCGGCGTCAGGCTGTTGACCGTATTCAGCGTGCCCAGCGACGAACAACCGGCCAACGTGGTGAGCCCCGCCACAAAGGTCCCGAGCAGCAGCCAGCGCCGTGTTGCCATCATTCAAAATTCCCTTTTGCCCGTGCTGCTTGCCAAAGCCGAGGCCTTGGCGCAAGCGCCGCAACACAGATACGCCGCACCCGGTCAATGGGTGCAGCCGACGTTAAAACAGCCGAAGTTACCGCAGCCGCCGCGCCAGTGCTGCCTCCTGCGCCCGGGTTTCGGTCCCGGCGCGCGCCACATCATAATCGAGCCGCGCCGGTTGCCCGATCACCACCGAGACCGGCCGGCGCGGGCTCGCCGCCGCCGCCGCGAGCGGGTGGCCGATCCGAAAGCCGAAAGCTGGCCGCCACAACGGATCGTCGAGCAAAGCATCGGTCGCTTTGGCAAAGCGCGGCGGCTGGCGCAATTGCCGCTGCCGGTCGATCATCTCGGGCAATTGGTTGAGCGGTTGCACCGCCAGACCCAATTCCGTTGCCAGCAGGTGCAGCCGCTGCCACGCCGCCCCGGCGAGCAACAGTGAGCGGCGGTCGGCAATGTCGGCGACCATGATCATGCCAAAGGCCGATGCCGTTGGCACCGCCGTGTCGCGCGTCGCCGCCAGCCAATATTCGCCTTCGGTCGCCGCCGATTGTGCGGGCAAAATCGCCCCTGCCGCCGCCAGCCACGGCGAAAGCCCCGCTGTCGCCAGAGACAGGCCATCCATCGACCGGTCCTGCTCGCGGCGGCCATGGCGAAACCAGGCGTGGCTCGCTGCCATCATGGCGCTGTCAGCGGCAATCGCTGCGGTCGCGTCGATGGTCAGCGCCCCGAAGCGCTGCCCGCGCGCACTGCCGGCCGGAAATATCGCAATCCGCACCGCATCGGATCGCGCCGCACCCAGCAGCGTCGCCAGCGCGCCGGCACTGATCGCACCGCCGCGATACGGCCCCCGGTCGGTATGGCGCCGGCCAATCGCGCCCAGCAACGGGTGCAGCGCGGTGCGTTCGCCCTCCGGCCCCAGTTCGATGGTGGCGACATGCTGCGGATTGCCGGCATCGGGCAGCAGCTTCACGGCGGCGCGCCGGTCGATGCTGGTCGTCGCCAGCGCCATGTTGTGCACCGCCGCGCCCAGCCCAAGCAGGCGTTCACGGCCAAAGGGGTCCATCGCCCCCAGCGCCCGCGTCGGATCTTCGAACACATCGACGCCATAGCGGCTCAGCGCAAAACGCCACGGCTGGGTATTATGCGGGCTGGCGGCGAGAATGCCCGCCGATACCAGCGCCAGCGGCCCGGCGTAACGCCGCGCCTGCCAATCATGCCACGCCGCCAGCCCGGGGCGATCACGCGGGATGATCAGCCCCTGATCGATGGCGCGCACCCCCAACCCGATCACGACCGCGCCGCCGCCGCCGAGCAAGGCCGTGCGGCGGTCGATCACTCGGCCGGGGTCGCCGCGTGGCGCGAAGCTTCCCAATCGGCGCGGATGCTATCGGCGGTGGTGCCGACCCGCCAGCCCGGCGGCCCGAAAGTCGCCATGGCGCGCGCTTTCCAGCTGGTGGCCGCCGCCACATCGCGGCCAATGCTGATCCATTCGTGAAACGCCACCCACGCCGGGTTGAACGTCGCCAGATTCTGCACAATGCCATAGCGCACCGGTTCGTCGTCGCGCTCGGCTTCAAAGGTGCCGAACATGCGGTCCCAGATGATGAACACCCCGCCATAGTTGCGATCGAGATAGCGCGCGTTGGTGCCATGATGGGCGCGGTGGTGCGATGGCGTATTCAGCCAATATTCCAGCCCCCACGGCAGCCGGCGCACGGCTTCGGTATGAATGAAGAATTGGTAGACAAGGTTCAGCCCGGCGCAAAACAGGATCATTTCAGGCGGAAACCCGACCAGAAACAGCGGCAGCCGAAAGGCGAAACTGAGCGAAAAGAACCCCGTCCAGGTCTGCCGCAGCGCCGTCGACAGGTTATAATGCTGCGAACTATGGTGGACGACATGGCTCGCCCAGAACCAGCGCACCCGATGCGCGCTGCGATGGAACCAGTAATAGGTGAAATCCTCGGCGACAAAACACAGCGCCAGGCTCCACCAGGTCGCCGGAATATCCAGCAGCCGGAACTGCGCCAGCCAGACGCCGGTGCCGACAATCGTCGCGCCAAAGATCACGGCCGCAAATGTGTTGCCAAAACCCATGGCCAGCGACGTGCCGGTGTCGCGCCAGTCATAATCGCCGCGCGCCCCCGCGCGGACGACGAACATTTCGATGATCATGGCGATAATGAACAGCGGCACCGCCATCTGCACCGGATCGGGAAAGCTCATAACCGCGCCGCCCAATCACCGGCGGCGGGGCCAAGGTCGAGCTCGGCGGCGGGAAACATGGTTTCATGCGGGACAATACGCAGCCGGTCGCCCATCGCCTGCGCCTTGGCACCGTTGACGATACGCACCACCCAGCGGTCGCCAAAGCGGCGGACCAGCGCGACCTGGCCATCGCTGCCGGCAACCAGCGCGCCAATCCCGTCACGCGCCAGCACCGCATCACGGGCGGTAAATCCCGGCAGTGCCTCGGCGGCGAGCCGGCGGGCCTGTGCCGTATCGGCCAGCACCGGCGCCTTGGCAAAACCCAGCGCGCGGGCGAGCAGGATGAGGGTGATGATGCCGAAAAGCGAAATCCAGACCATCGCGGTCAGGCCTTGGCGGCAAGCATGCGCAAGCTGGGCAACATGCCCGAGACATCATATCCACCAGCGCCCGCCGCCGCGACAATGGCGTCAGGGTCAGTGCCGCGCGATGCCGCCGCCAGCGCCCACAGGTTCGTCGACCGCGTGCCCGACCGGCAAAAGGCCAACACCGGGCCACCGGCGGCAAGCTCGGCCGCCATCGCTTCAACCTGCGGCATGGCAAAACCGGTGTGATCGATGGGAATATGACAAAACCGCAGGCCCGCCGCCGTGGCCGCGGCCGCCATGGTCGCGGCATCGGGCTGGCCCGGCGCTTCGCCATCGGGGCGGTTGCTGATGATCGCAACGAAACCTTGCGCTGCGGCCAGCGCGCAATCGTCGGGGGCGATCTGCCCGGCAACGCTGATATCGGGGGTGAGGCGAATGAACATGGTCACCCTTGTAACGCCGGCGGCAGGCGATTGCCACAGCCGCAATGGCAGGCCTTGCATGTCTGCTGATAATCGCGATTAGTCGATTGTGATGCTGAAACCCCTGAACTGCGCCAAACATGCGGCCGTGCGCGCGTGCGGCTGCGGCCAGCCGCTTCGATGACAGCCCGACCCGACATAATGGGCCAGCCGCGCGGCCTTGCCTGGCTGGCGGGCACGCAATTTTGGGAAGCCTTTTCGCTTTACGGCATGCAGGCGCTGCTGACGCTTTACATGGTCGGGCAATTGCTGCTGCCGGGCCATGTCGAAAATGTCGTCGGGCTGGCCGCCACCCGCGCCGCGATCGAAAGCGTCACCGGGCCGCTCTCCACCCAGGCCTTTGCCGTGCAATTGTTCGGGCTCTGGGCGGGGCTGATACGGTTTACGCCGGTATTCGGCGGGCTTATCGGCGACCGGCTGCTCGGACGGCGGCGCACCATCATGCTCGGTTGCCTGCTGATGACGCTCGGGCATTTCTGCATGGCCTTTGATGGCAGCTTCCTGGCGGCGCTGTTCCTGCTCATGCTCGGTACCGGCTGCGCCAACGCCAATCTGTTTTCGCAGGTCGGCGCCGTTTATCCCCCCGATGACCGGCGGCGCGACGATGGCATCCAGCTTTATTATTTCGCGCTCAATTGCGGGGCGTTCGTTGCCCCCATCATCTGCGGCTGGATGGGAGAGAGGCTGGGTTGGCACCAGGCCTTTGCGCTTGCCGGCTTCGGGATGCTGGCGGGGCTGCTGGTCTATGCGCTGGGCAGCCGCGACCTGCCCGCCGATCCGCCGCGCACCGCCGCTGCTGCCCGCGCGCCGCTCACGGCCCCGGAATGGCACGCGGTGCGGTTGCTGTTGCTGCTCATGTTGGTGCAGGCAGCGTTCTGGATCGCCCAGTCACAGGTGTGGAACGTTTATAATCTATGGGTACGCGACCATGTCGACATGACGGTCGCCGGCTGGCGCGTGCCGATCCCGTGGCTGCAAGCGCTCGATGCCATTGCGCCCGGGCTGCTGCTGCCGCCAACAATATGGCTGTGGCGGCGGCAAGCGGCGCGCGGCGTTGAACCGGATCCGATCACCAAAATGGCCATTGGCTGCCTGATTTTCGGCGCGGGCATGGTCTGGCTGGCACTATCGGGGATGGTGTTCGGCAACGCCCGCGTGCCGTTGCTCTGGGCGATGACATTTCACATGCTGTCGAATTGGGGCTGGGTGTTTTTCACGCCGATTGCCGTCGGGCTGTACGCCCGCGCTGCACCGAAATCATTGAACGCCATGATGATCGGGGTCAATTCGATGGCGGTCTTTGTTGGCTCCACGATCAGCGGGCGCATCGGCGGGCTGTACGATAGCTGGAGCCCTGATCGCTTCTGGCTGCTCCACGCCGGCATCATCGCCGGCGGCGCGCTGATGCTGCTGGCGCTGCGCCCGGCGATGCGTAGGTTGCTGGCGGTGCAGGCGTAGAAGACGGCAGCCTCCCTCCCCGCAGAGCAACCTGACCCCTACCGCGCCGCCACTGCGGTGGGCAGGCTGCCCGACAGCGGCTTGGCGGCATCGCCGACGATGGCAAAGCCCGACCAATAATAGGGATGCGACGTGTCCAGCGCATCCATCAAGCGCACCTGCGACGCGCGCAGTGCTTCACCCACGCTGACCTTGCCGTTTTGCGAAAATAGCCCGGTAATCAGAGTCTTGGTCGCGTCATAATTGTCGGGAACCGGCCAATGGCTGGCAATCACCGCGCGCGCCCCGGCGCCGACGAAAGCGCGCACCAGGCCATCGAGCGCATAATTGCCGCCCGTCGCCACCCCGGCTTCACGCGTTGCAGCGGCGGTCGCGCTGCCGGCGGTATCGCAGGCCGAAAGGATGATCGTATCGGCATCCAGCCCCAGATCGAAAACCTCCTTGAAGCTGAGCAGGCCATCGGAATCGCCCGCGCCGAACGACGTCAGCAGCGCCGGGCGCGCCGGGCATTGCGGGCGCGGCGCGGTCACAAGGCCATGGGTGGCGAAATGGATGACGCGGAAATCGCGCAGGTCCTTGCGCGCTGACAGCGCCACATCGTTGAAGGCGGCACCAGTGACGACATCGGAGGTGCCCTGCCCAATCAATTCAGCACCGATATTGAGCTCAAAGGGTGAAATCGGGTTCCGCCATTCGGTCAGCGGCCAGTCGCAAGGGTCGCGCGCCGGGATCGGAGTCGACGGTGCCACCGGTGAACGTGTCGCCGCAACGCGGATCGATTTGTTGACACTGACGGTTTGTGCCATCGCAACCGGATCACCCGGCGGCGGCGCATTCTGGCCCAGCCCAAGATAGGACCGGCTGCCGCGCGACGGGGCCAGCGCCCGCACTTCCATGAAAGCGCGCGGGCTGACCGCGGTCGAAACGGCGCGCGTCCGGCCCAGCCAGGCGATGCCGCGCATATCAAACGGGTCGGCATCAGCCAAAAGCTGCTTTTCATAGGAATCGAGCCCGGCCTGGTCTTCGATCAACAGGTTGATCGGCAATTGCAACAAGGCACCATCGGGCTCGAACACGAGGTGGCGCACTGCCTGCATCGGCGCTGCCAGCGACCCGAACATGGCGAGATAAAGCTTGCGCGCGGTGAGCGCATCGAACGGATAGGTTGCGGGCCGGCCGTTTTCGAATTTGACAATGGTGTCGCGCAGCATCCGCACCATCGTGCCCAGTTCGGCCGTCGAGGCATCGACGCGCAGGACCCGCGCCAAGTCAGGTGTCGCGAACAGCGCATAGGCTGCATCATTCACGAGCACGAGCTTGTAATAGGCCTCGCCGCTGCGCAACCGGCCCTGCAGATCCTTGAGTGTCACGACGTTGTTGGAAACGCTGCGATAGCGTGGATTGTCGGAAAGCTGCGCCAGCACCGCGGTCTGTTCCTGCGACAGGGCGGTGCGCCGGTTGCGCAGTTCGGCAAGATTGGCCGCATCCTCGGGGGCCGGCGCCGGCCGGGCAACGATGCGGTTGATCTCGGCTTCGTTGCGCACCAGGTCGCGCGACAGGGTCAGCGACTGGCGGAACAGCCCGGCGGCGGCATCACTGCCCCCCGACAATTCGCGTGCCAGCACCGCCTGAGTCTGGGCAACCCCGGGACGCACGAGAATCTGGCTGACATCGAAGAAATCGCTGGCGGCGTCGCTACCGGCTTTTTCACTGCGCTGGCTGAGCAGCACAAAATAGGGATCAAGCAACAGCCGGACTGATTGGCCGGCCCCCGGCGTCGTTGGTGCCGCCGCAACCACCTTGCGATACGCAGCGACAGCATCATCTTCGCGGCCTTCGCGCGCCAGCAGCCCGGCAATCTGCGCGTCGATGGTCAGCAATGCCGCCGATTGCGGAAATTCCACACGATAGACAGCCGCCGCCTTTTCCAGCATGGCGCGCGCCTCTGCCAGTTTACCGGCATGATCGAGCAGCGCCGCCTGCTGCACGTCTATCCCGGCGGCCAGGCGCGGCGCGCTGCTGAAGCGGCCGTCACGAATTTGGTTCAAAGCCTGCAAAGCCTGCGCCAATGCCGCCTCGGCTTGCGCATCACGGCCAGCCATGCGCTGCGCCGTGCCGCGCAAATAATCGCGTTGGGCATCAAGAATAGCCGCCCGTTCACTGCCGGTCAGCCGCGTATCAATCCCGCCAAGCGCCACCATCGCATCGTCATCGCTATTCAGCTTTTGCGCCAGCGGCACATCGACATAGCCTGCCGCGATCCGATCCCGATCAAGCTCGACAATGATCGCTGCTGCCGGGCGCGCAAGTTCGGCAAGCGCCGCATCGGGGCGATGCTGGTTCAACTGGTGCATGGCGCGAAAATTGCGCAACAGGCGCGTGAGAAAAGTATCGGACGGGTCAAGCGCCCGGGCGGCAGCATCAAATCCGGCATCTGCTTCGGCAAAATTCCCCAGGTTCGATTGCTGCAGCGCCTGATTGGCAAGATATTCGGCAGACCTGGTGAACCCCGGCGCGCCCTGGCGATTCTGGGTGACAAGCTGGTCGAAAAATTCCGATGATTCGGCAAAGCTGCCGGCGTTGTTGCGCACATAGCCTTCGGCAAGGGCCTGCCCAGGATCAAGGCTGCCGGCCTGAACGCGGGCAAAGGCCGCGGCATCACCAGCTTCGGTAACCGCGACTTCAACGTCACCCGATACCGGCGCATCATCGGCAATCGATCGCAAACCCAGTGTCAGCGCCGAGGCATAGCCGGCAAGGCCATCGGCAATGAACATCGTATTGCCGCGCTGCACCGCATAACGATTATAGGTGAGCGCGCCGCGTGGGCAGCGTTGCACCGTCGCCCCCGGCAACCCCGCAATGCCGGCATCCACCGGCGCTGCACAGGTGGCATCAGGCTGGGCATCAGTATTGCGCAGCGCATAAAGATTGCCAACAGCGGTCGCCGCATCGCGACAGACGATCTGATAGCCCCGATCGAACATCGATTTCAGCGCCGGATCGGCGCTGCGCGATTGCGCCGTGCACAAAACGCCGCCGCTGCCGATGCGGAAACTGTCGGCGAGTTGCAGGCTGGCGGCCTGTGCCGGCAACGCGGTGCCCAGCAAAAGCCCCAGGGGAGCGAGGCGCAGTATCATCATTTCTGCTCTCCCGGTGCCAGGGCTGGCGGCGCCGCCAGATCCGTCCACATCGCTGGGTTGCCATCACTTGTCACAGGTTCATTGACCACGGCCTGCGCCCTGACCGCCCCGACATCGATCAGCCGCGACAGCCGCACATCGGGCAGATTGCCGGCCGCTTCTGCGGCTTCCGCCTGCTGTTCCTGTTCCTGCGCGGTCAGTGGCTTGAGGGTTTCGATCGTCGCCGCGATGTTGGTTGCAACATTTTCGATCTTTTGCACCGTATCCGCCTGCTCAGGCGTCGGTTCGGGTGTCGGTTCAGGCGGCGGTGGCGCGGCGACGCACGCGACGCCGACAACGCAGCTATTGACCGTGCTGGCTGCGGTAAAGCCATTGCCGTTGGTACCGGGGGTAAAGGTCACCCGTTCGATGGTGCGATTGTTGGTGAGCACCGCGCCGCCGGTATCAAGCGCCGTGCCGTTGATGACGACATCGAGCAGCCGGCCACCGGTGGCGGTCACAGTCATGCCACCGCGCCCGGCGGCAAAGCCGGCGCGCGTTGCCGAGGTGCCGCTGTTGCGCACCAAAAAGCTGGTGCGCGCCGAAACGATGATGCTGCCACCCGCCAGAGTCGGTTGCGCCAGCGGTTGCGATGGCGCGGCGTTGAGCAGCGCATCGCGATTGGCAACAGTCGTGTCGCTGCCCAACAGTGTCAGCAGCGCGGCATCGGCAACCGCGATACGATCCGATGTCAGCCGCAATGTGCCCGCCGGCGCGCCAGCAGCATCGACCAGCCGCAACGCGCCGCCGCTGTCGGTCGCCACTTCGATCGTCGGGGCATTGACCTCCAGACTGTCACCGCTGCCGGCGCCCGTCACCACCACCGCGCCATTCACCCGCACGCGGCCAGCAGCAGCAATCTGGAAGCTGTTGCCGGTTTGCGCGGCGCCTGTGCCCGCCAGGGTAAAGGCGTTGACCGTCACGACGGGCGCGGTGTTCGCGGTTGCGTTGACCGCGATCGTGGTCGCCCGCAGCCGGCCGATTTCGGCCGCATCAAGGGCATAGATATTCGATACATCGGGCGCGGTGCCGCCAAGCTGTACCGCCGTTGCCGCCGTATCGACATTCAATGTCAACGCCGTGGTCGCCGCGCCGCCAAGCCCGCCATTGACGCCAATGGCGATATCCGCCGAGCGCACCATGACGGTCGGCGCCGTCACCTGCCCGCCAAAGTTGGCGAGGCTGCCGCTGTCGATGGAGACCGACGTGCCCGCGTTGATCGCCTGGGCAGTGAAACCGCCTATGCTTGCGGAAACGAGCCGACCGGTGGCGACTGGCCCCGACAGATTGACCGACCCGGCAATCCGTACCGGCGCCAGCGCAAAAACCGGCGCAAAATCAAAGCCCGAGGGCGGCCCCAGCGCATCGAAATTGTTGACCAGCGCTTCCTGCGAGGCATTGGTGATATAGGCCGTTCCGGTGGTGCCGGTGGTGATGCCGCCCACCGCAACGCCGCTGTTGGCGAGGAGCAGTACCGAAGCCTGGGTGCCGATCGCGCCACTGTTGATGGCGGCATTGCGCGACACCACGCCGACATTGCCACGCGCCATCAAGGTGCCGCTGGTGATGGTGCCGGTGCTGCCGATACCGATCTGATACCCGGCTTGCGGGTCTGTCGATGGCCGCAGGATGCCGGCATCGACCGTGCCGACGCTGACCGTCGCCGTCGTCGGTGCGGCATCGTTGAGGCCGATTGCAACCGAATCCCCGGCGCTGACATTGCCAACCACAATGCCGGTGCCGCCTTCCAGATCGACATCGCGTTCGCCGCGGACATTGCCAAGCCCAAGCGCGCCAACGCTCCGGATATCGACCAGCCCGCCACCGGTAACCGCGCCCAGCGCCACCGATCCGGCGCGGATGAATACCGGGCCCGATGCCGTCATCACGATGTTGCCGGCAGCGACAAGACCCGTCACGGCACCGCTCGTCGCGATACGGATGTCACCGGCATTGATGTCGCCGCCCAACATGACAGGGCCAGCCAGCGCCACCGGCGTCGCCGCGATCAACGCTGAATAATCGAGGTTGCCATTGGCGTCCTCGGTAATCAGCGACGCCATGCTGGCATCGGCGATAAGCAGCACCTGCCCGGTGCCTGTCGTCACGGCGCTGGTGGTCACGCCGGTGCGGCCAAGCAACCCGACTGCCGATCCGCTCGCAATCGCACCCACAGCGATCGTGCCGCTGCGCGCCGCGATACCCACAGGGCCGCGCGCCGAAATCATCCCGCTGCTGACATTGCCGGTTGCATCGAGCGCGACGCCAAACCGCGCCAGCGGATCGATCGACCGCCGCAGGATGCCGGCATCAACCGCACCGGTGCTGATATTGCCGGGCCGCTGGGCATTGCCCACCGCGGTCAACCGCACCGTATCGCCGGCGCTCAATGTGCCAGTGGTGATGTTGCCCAGCGCCAGCGCTTCAAGATCGCCCTCGCTGCGGGCATTGCCCAAGGTGATGTCGGTGCCCGACATCAGATCGAACAGGTCGCCGGTGTTGATATCGGCAAGGCTTATGCTGCCGCCGCTGATCACCGCGCCCAGTGCGGCGTTGATCGTGCCGGTAACATTGATCGCGCCCAGCGCCGCAATGCGCAAAATGCCGGTATCGACCGTGCCGTTGATGGTGACGAAACCATCCACCGGCGCCGGGTTCGAGGCGAGCAGCGCTGTATAATCGGCATTGCCCTGTGCATCGATGAAGATCGACGGCGCCATGCTGTGATTGGCGATATAGACCGCATCGCCGGCACCGCTGCTGATCGATCCGGTGGTGATACCGGTATCGATACCATTGGCGTCGAGCAGCACGACCGACCGCGCCGCCGTCAGTGCGCCGGTGGTCAGTGACCCGCCGCGCGCGATA
>JBBQMB010000021.1:0-29115 GCA_038328515.1 Sphingomonadales bacterium | reverse complement strand
TTTTCCCACACGGCTTTGGCGGCATCGGCGGGGACGACGCCGAGCGTGACCAGCGCGTCCATCGCATGCGCTTCGATCTCGAACCAGATCTGGAAGCGGGCTTCGGGTTCCCAGATGGCAACCATCTCGGGGCGGGAATAGCGGGGGATCATGCGTGGGGCTCCGTTTCTGGCGCGGGGGTTAGCACGCGGGCGCGCCGCGGCAAAGCGGTGGCGCAAACGCCGCGTCGTCCCTAAATCTAATGCGTGAGTGAAACCCCGTCCGTTCGCGTCGTCGTTTTCCAGCATGGGCTGGGGGCGCTCGATTATGCCGTGCCGGCGGGCGTGATCGTCGCGCCCGGCATGGCGGTAAGCGTGCCGCTCGGGCCGCGCACCATCACCGGGGTGGTGTGGGATGCAGGCCGGCTCGAAGGCCGCGCGGTCGAGGCCAAGCGCCTGCGCCCGGTGGCGGCGGTTCTCGATATGCCGCCGCTCGCCGAGCCGATGCGGCGCCTGTGTGAATGGGTGGCGGAATATTATCTCAGCCCGCTCGCCGGGGTCATCCGCATGGTCTGGCCTTCGGTGGCGTTCCTGTCGGCGCGCGAGATCGTTGAATATCGCCCCGGTGGCCCGACGCCGACGCGGATGACCCCGGCGCGGGTGCAGGCGCTGGAGAAACTTGCCGGTCGCCAGGGTTTGGTGCGCGATCTGGCGCGCATCGCGGGTGTTTCCGAAGCCGTCATCCGCGGGCTGGTGCAGGGCGGCACGCTGCTGCCGGTGCTCGTTGGAGTCGATGCAACGCCGGCGCAGCCCGACCCCGATTTTGCGCCGCCGCAGCTTGAGACGGCGCAGGCCGAGGCGGCGGCTGCAATTGCCAATGCCGTGACGATGGGCGGATTTACACCGTTTCTGCTCGAGGGCGTCACCGGATCGGGCAAGACCGAGGTTTATTTCGAAGCCGTTGCAGCGGCGTTGCGCAGCGGCGGCCAGGCGCTGGTGCTCGTCCCTGAAATCGCGCTGACGGCGCCATGGCTGGCGCGCTTTGCGGCGCGCTTCGGTTGTGAACCCGTGGCGTGGCATTCGGATTTGAAGGCCAGCGAGCGCCGTGCGGCCTGGGCCGCGATTGCCGATGGCCGCGCCCGGGTGGTCGTGGGGGCGCGTTCGGCGCTGTTCCTGCCCTTTGCCGATTTGCGCGTCACCATCGTCGATGAAGCCCATGAAACCAGCTTCAAACAGGAAGAGGGCGTGCATTATCACGCCCGCGACGTGGCGGTGATGCGCGCGCGCGAGGAAGCCGCTACCGTCGTGCTCGCCACCGCGACACCCGCCATCGAAACCCAGGTGCAGGCGGCCAAAGGCACCTATCGCCACCTCATCCTGCCGGCGCGTTTTGGTGGCGCCAAGATGCCCGATATTGCGGCGGTCGACCTGCGGCGCTACCCACCGACGCGCGGCGCCTGGCTCAGCCCGCCGCTGGTGGCCGCCGTCACCGCGACACTGGCCAAAGGCGAACAGGCGCTGCTGTTCCTCAACCGCCGGGGCTATGCGCCGCTGACACTGTGCCGGACCTGCGGTGACCGCATCCAATGCCCCAATTGCACCGCCTGGATGGTCGAACATCGCCTGTCGAAGCGGCTGGCGTGCCATCATTGCGGCCACCAGACGCCGGTGCCACCGGCGTGCCCGGCCTGTGGTGCGCTTGATGCGCTCGTCGCCTGTGGCCCCGGCGTCGAACGGATTGCCGAGGAAGTGACGCGCACCTGGCCGGCGGCGCGGGTGGCGCTGGTGACATCGGACACGATCAATTCGCCGGCGCGGGCGGCAGCACTGGTGCGCGCGGTTGAGGCGCGCGAGATCGATGTGCTGATCGGCACCCAGATGGTCACCAAGGGCTATCATTTCCCCGAACTGACCCTGGTTGGCGTTATCGATGCCGATCTGGGGCTCGCCGGCGGTGATCTGCGCGCTGGCGAACGGACGTTTCAACAAGTCGCGCAGGTGGCGGGGCGCGCCGGGCGCGGCGCCAAGCCGGGGCGTGTGCTGATCCAGACCCACCAGCCCGAGGCGCGGTTAATGCGCGCGCTGGTGGCCGGCGACCCGGCAGCGTTCTACGAAGCCGAAACCGAGGCGCGGCGCGATCTGGGGCTGCCACCCTTCGGGCGGCTGGCGGCGATCATCGTGTCATCCGAAGATGCCGCCGCGGCACTGGCGGCTGCTCGCGCCATCGGAGCCGCAGCACCGCAAATCGAAGGGTTGAGCGTGCTCGGGCCCGCGGCGGCACCATTGGCGATGTTGCGCGGCCGGCATCGCCAACGCCTGCTCGTCCAGGCGCGGCGCACATTGGCGCTGCAACGGGTGCTGCGGGATTGGCTGGGCAGCATCACCGTGCCAGCGAATGTGCGCGTGGTGGTGGATATCGACCCGTATAGTTTTGTATGAAGGTGTCGAGGATCGGGCGCTGTTGATCCAATTCCGCTGCGCAAGTGAACAAAGGCTCGGCCCGGCCCCCGCGCATTACATCCGAAACACCCCATAATGCGGATCGGCAATCGGAGCATTCAACGCTGCCGAAATGCAGATTCCCAGCGCGTTGCGGGTATCCGTCAGCCCCAGCACACCATCGTCCCACAGCTCCGATGTCGCGTGCCAGGCGCTGGCCTGATCGCGATAATCGGCAATCACCGGGTCGCGGATCGCTGCGATTTCGGCCGGCGACAGTGTCCGCCCCTCGCGCTGCAACTGGCGGATCTTGACCTCGCTCAACACATCGGCAGCCTGTTCGGCGCCCATCACGCCAACCTGCGATTGCGGCCAGGAAAACATGAAGCGGCTGTCGAACGCCCGGCCCGACATGCCATAGGTGCCGGCCCCGAAGCTGGCATTGGCGTTGATGGTGAATTTGGGCACCGATGCCCCCGATACCGCCATGATCATCTTGGCGCCATCCTTGGTGATGCCGCCGCGTTCATAGGCCTGGCCGACCATGAAGCCGGTGATATTCTGGAGGAACAACAGCGGCGTGCGGTCCTTGTCGCACAATTGGATGAAGTGCGTGCCCTTCAGTGCCGAATCGGAAAACAGCACGCCATTATTGGCAAGAATGCCAATTTTATACCCATGGATGCGGGCGAAACCGCAGACAAGCGTCGGCCCATATGCCGGCTGATAGGCGTGAAAACGGCTGCCATCGACGAGCCGCGCGATGACCTCGTGCATGTCGAACTGGCTGCGGTGATCGCGCGGGACAATGCCGAATAATTCCTCCGGGTCGTAATGCGGCGGTTCGGCCGGTTGCCAGTCGATCACCGTCTTGGGGGCCGGTGACAGCGCCGCCATGATCTCGCGGGTGATGGCCAGCCCATGGGCTTCGCTGGCGGCCGGATAATCCGCCACCCCCGACACACTGGTGTGCATCGCCGCACCGCCGAGTTCCTCGACCCCGACGATCTCACCGGTCGCCGCCTTGACCAGCGGCGGCCCGCCGAGGAAAATCGCGCCGCTGCCCTTCACGATTACCGAATAATCCGAAAGCGCCGGGATATAGGCACCCCCGGCGGTGCAGTGGCCAAGGACCAGCGCTACCTGCGGCACGCCCATTTTCGACAGGATCGACTGGTTGCGAAAAATCCGCCCGGCATGGTAGCGATCGGGGAACAAATCCGCCTGCAACGGCAAAAAACCGCCAGCCGAATCGCATAAATGGATCACCGGCAGGCGGTTCTCGATGGCGATATCAAGGGTGCGAACGATCTTCTTGACGCTCAGCGGATACCAGGCCCCGCCCTTCACGCTCGCATCATCGGCATGGATGATGACTTCCTTGCCGCCGACGATGCCGATGCCCGAAACCTGCCCCGCCCCCGGCACCTCGCCGCCATAGGCGCGGTTGGCGGCGAGCGTTGAAAGCTCCAGAAACGGCGTGCCGGGGTCGAGCAGGGCTTCGATACGATCGCGCACGAACATCTTGCCCTGGCGCGCCAGCCGGTCACGATCGCGCTGCGGGCGATCATGCCGCGCGGCGCGCTGGCGCTCGGCGAGATCGGCGGCGATGGCGCGATTGGCAGCGCTATTGGCGACAAAATCGGCGCTGCGCCGGTCGATGCGGGTTTCGATACGGCGCATCAGTCGGCTGCCAGTTCAGCCAGCATGGCATCACGGTCAAACACGGCGCCAACGCCGAAATGCACCGCCGCCACCACCCCGGCACGCGGCGCGCGAATCGCGGTTTCCAGCTTCATGCTTTCGATTATCAGCACGACATCGCCGGCCGCAACCGCAGCGCCGGCTTCGGCATTGACCGTAATCACCGACCCCGGCATCGGCGCGCGCATCGCATCGCCGCCGGCATCGCCTGCCGCATCGGCAAGCTGGCTGACCGCATCGCGCCATTCGATCCGGTGCGCCGCGCCATCGATATGCACCCATAAAATATCGCCATCCAGCGCCGTCACCACCGGCCAGCTTTGCGCCCCGACCTGCACTGTATCGGCCGTCATCGCCACCGCCCGGCCATCGCCGAGCCGGAACCCCAGCGCCGCATTGCCCGCCAGCCCGGCGGCATGCGCAACGCCATCGATGATCACAAAACCCGTCATGCCCGCCATGCCCCCATGGCGGCGTGCAGCGCCGGCACCGCTTCGGCGGCGCGCCGCGCCTCACCGCTGCTGACCAGGCCCAGCGCCAGCAAGCCATCGCGCGCCGCCGGTTCAGGTTCGGCGAGCAATTCAGGCCGTTCGCCGATCAACCCGGTGTGCAGCCGCCCGGCCGTTACATCTGGATCGGCAAGCAAGCGCCGCAAATAGGCGATATTGGTTTCCACGCCGAGCAGCACCAACCCCGCCAATGCCGCATCGGCCGCCGCCAGCGCGGCTTTGCGGGTCGGTGCATGGACGATCAACTTGCCGAGCAGCGGATCGAACGCCGGGGTCACCGCACCGCCTTCGCGCACCCCCATGTCGCAGCGCGCGCCGGCCGGCAGGCTGAGCCGCAGCACAGGTCCAGTGGTCGGCGCAAAGTCCCGCCCCGGCGCTTCGGCACACAGGCGCATTTCGATGGCGTGGCCGGTTCGCGTGACATCGGCCTGGGCGAACCCCAAAGGCTCGCCGGCTGCAATCCGCAACTGATCGGCAACCAGATCGCGCCCGGTAATCGCCTCGGTCACCGGATGTTCGACCTGGAGACGGGTATTCATTTCAAGGAAATAGAAAGCACCATCACCCCCCATGATGAATTCGACGGTGCCGGCGTTCTGATACCCCGCCGCCGCCGCAATGCCGACCGCAGCATCACAAATCCGCGCCCGCAAGCCGTCGTCCAAAGCCGGGCTCGGGGCCTCCTCGATGATTTTCTGAAACCGGCGCTGCAGCGAACATTCGCGTTCGAACAGATGCACGACATTGCCTTGACGATCGCCGAGCACCTGCACCTCGATATGGCGCGGGCGTTCGATATAGCGTTCGACAAACAAGCGGCCATCACCGAAATAGCGCAGCCCTTCCGAACGCGCCCGCGCCAGTTCATCGTCGAGCACCGCCATGTCGCGGACGATGCGCATGCCCTTGCCGCCACCCCCGGCACTCGGCTTGATAAGCAAGGGCGGCCCCAGCGCCCGCGCCGCATCGGCAAAACCCGCCGGATCATCATCCTCGATAACGCCCGCAGCGACCGGAAAACCGCGCGATGCCACGAAATTACGCGCCCGCACCTTGTCCCCCATCAGCCGGATGACATCGGGCGGCGGCCCGACAAATACCAGCCCGGCAGCGAAAACCGCCGCCGCAAAATCGGCATTTTCCGCGAGGAACCCATAGCCCGGATGGATCGCCCCTGCCCCCATCGCCTGGGCCGCGGCAATAATCTGCGCACCATCAAGGAACGCCGCCACAGGGGTTGCCCCGGTAAGAAAGCGCACATCATCGGCCAGCGCCAGCGCCGGCGCTGCCACATCATCAGCGTGCGCCACCAATAGCGCGCGCAGCCCCAGCGCCTTCACACTACGCAGCACCCGCGCGGCAATCTCGCCGCGATTGGCGACGAGCACCGCTGCAAAACCCGTCATGGCGCACAGCCTTCGACCAGTTGCCCGACCAGCCGCGCCGCTGCCTCGCGCGGGTCGTGCCGCGTGTCGCCATCAAGAAACCGCCAGCCGATATGTTCCATGCCGCCGAACACCAGGTCACGAAACAGCCGGTCATCAAGATCGGCCCGGCATTCGCCCGCCGCGCGCCCATCGCGGATGATGCCGGTCAACACGCCGGTGTAGCGGCGCGTCAGTTCATGGATCGGCGAGCCAAGATAAGCGCCGGTATCGCGGGTTTGCCGCAGGAACAGCCGGCACAACGCCGGATTATCGACCATGGTCTGGAAATGCGTCATCGTCAGCGCCCGCAACCGCGCCGCAAAGCCGGTTTCGGCCGCCACCGCCGCGCTCGCCCGGTCGATGAGTTCTTCAAAAAAACGCGCCAGCACTGCCAGCAACAGGGCGCGTTTATCGGCGAAGTAACGATAGAGCAGCCCATCCGAAACGCCGGCGCCGCGCGCGATGCCGGCAATCGATGCCGCATCGAAACCATGATCGGCAAAGCTGCGCCGCGCCGACGCCAGCAACTGGTCCTCGCGATCACGGCGGCTCTGGTCGGACAGGCGCGGCATAAAACTCCCGAACGGCTTGGCAGGGCGAACGAACACGCATAAGCTGAACGCAATTCATTTTGCCGTCAATACGGCCGTTGTTGAAGGAAAAACCGCCATGGCGACGCATGCAACCGGCTATCCGCAGAACCGCGCCGCCAATGCCTATGGCCTGTCACCCGATCAGCAGGAAATCCTCGATACCGCCACCGGCTTTGCCAGGGACATTTTTGCGCCCTTGGCCCGGCGCATGGACGATGATGAATATTGGCCACCCGAAACAATGCCCGAACTGGCGCGCATGGGCTTTCTGGGGGTCACCGTGTCGCCCGAATATGGCGGCGCCGGCAGCGATCTGTTTACCTCCGGCCTCATCATGCAGGGGCTGGCGCGGCACAATCATGCCACAGCCTTGTCCTATGTCGCCCATGAAAATCTGTGCGTGAACAATATCAACCGCAACGCCAGCGAAGCCCTCAAGCGCCGCTATCTGCCCGGGCTGTGCGATGGCTCGCTGGTCGGTGCGCTTGGCCTCACCGAACCTGGTGCCGGGTCGGACGCGCTCGGCTCGATGGCGACAACCGCGCGGCGCGACGGCGATAATTACATCCTCAACGGCCGCAAGCTGTATATCACCAACGGGCCGGTTGCCGATGTCGTGCTGGTCTATGCCAAAACCGACAAGTCGGCGGGTCACAAGGGCATTTCCGCCTTCATCGTCGAAACCACCGCGCCCGGTTTCAAGGTGGCGCAAAAACTCGAAAAGATGGGCTTTCGCGGCTCGCCTACCGCCGAACTGGTTTTCGATGATTGCGTCGTCCCTGCCGCCAACCTTGTCGGCGCTGAAAATCAGGGGGTCGGTATCGTCATGTCGGGGCTCGATCTCGAACGCGCCACCGTTGCCATGATCAACATCGGCATGGCCGAGCGCGCGCTTGAACTGGCGCTCGATTATTGCCGCACCCGCCGCCAGTTCGGCAAGTCGATCGGTGAATTTCAATTGGTGCAGGGCAAGCTGGCGGAAATGTATGTCGGCGTCGAAACATCGAAAACCTTCGCCTATCGCGCGCTTGCCGCGTGCAACGATGCCGATGAAGCCAGCGCCGGGCGCGGCGAACTCCATATGCTCACCGCCGCCTCGATCCTTTATGCCGCCGAAACCTGCACACGGGTGGTGGCAGACGCGGTGCAACTGTTCGGCGGCGCCGGTTACATGCGCGAAACCGAGGTCAACCGGCTCTATCGCGCTTCCAAACTGCTCGAAATCGGCGCCGGCACCAGCGAAATTCGAAAAGTCATCATCGCCGGCGAATTGCTGCGGTAATCGCCACGCGGCCGCATCCTGTCTGGCCCTTTGCGGAACAGCCGCCTATCATGGTTACGCAAAGGGGGCGCGACCATTGGCCGATTTTCACGACGCAGCACCGCTGCCCCAGGCGCCCTACGCCATCGCCGATCTCGATGACATCGACCTGCGCATCATCGCAGCGATGCGCAAGAACGGCCGCATCGCCAACCGCGAACTGGCGCGCGAGGTTGGCGTCAACGAAGCCACGGTGCGCACGCGCCTGCGCCGGCTCGAAGACAACAACACCGTCCGCGTTGTCGCGATGCGCGATCTTGAAGCGATGGGCTATGGCTGCCTCGCCGCGGTCGGCGTGCAGGTAAAGGGCCATAGCGCCGCCGAGGTCGGCCGGCGTCTGGCCGAACTGCCCGAAGTCATCACCGTCAATGTCGTCATCGGCGAGCATGATCTTGAGGTGCAGCTTGTCGCCACCGATATCGCCCATCTCGAAGCCTTGTTGACCGACAAGCTGGCGCATATCCCGGGTGTCGACCGGCTGATCCCCGGGCTCGCGCTCAAGGTTCTCAAATACAACACCGAATGGGCGCCATTATGAGCAAGCCGATCCCGCTCGATGCCATCGACCACAAGATCATCGAGACGTTGGGAATCGATGCCCGCGTTTCCAACCGCGAAATCGGCCGGGCGCTGGGCTTAACCGAAGGCACTATCCGCACCCGGTTGAAGCGCCTGCTCGATAATCGCGTCATCCAGGTGGCGGCCATCACCAACACCGGGCGGTTGCAAAACCCGATGCTCGCCTACCTCTGGGTCGAGGCGGATAGCGCCGGCGACATCGAAGCGCTCGCCAAGGCGATGGCAGCGCTACCCGAAATCGGCTTTGTCGCAACGATGCTCGGCCGCGCCGAAGTGATGGCGATGACGCTCGTTGAAAACAGCAATGTGCTGACCGAGTTTTTGCACAAGACCATCGACAAGATCCCCGGCGTGCGCCGCGTGCGCTACAGCCTGGGGCAAAGTTTCATCAAGCATGACTTCCACTGGTGCGCGCTGATTGATTGAGGACATGACCGAAAAAGCCGCCATCCGCGCGCTCAATCATGTCGGGCTCACCGTCGCCAGCATGGCTGCGAGCATCGTCTTTTACACCAGCATCTTTGATGTGACGGTGCACGGCCCCTGGCAACATGATGGCACCGGGGTCGGCATGGTCACCGGCTATCCCGGGTGCAGCACGACCCAGGCGTTTCTCGATTTCGGCGTGCCCGGCCAGTTGATCGAACTCATCGAATATCAACGCGGCGGCGTGCCGATAGATGCCGCCAACGGCAATGCCGGCGCGGTGCATTTCTGCATTGTCGTCGATGATGTCGATCGCCTGTATGCCGATCTTTCGGCGCGCGGGCACCGCTTTGTCTCGCGGCCGTTCAGCACCCCCGACAACCCGCATTTCTGCGGCAAGCTGGTCTATCTCATCGATCCCGACGGTATCCGCATCGAACTGTTCGAGCCGCGCGTGCCGGGCTGAGGCCGAATTCCACGGCGTTTCAGCCCGGGCCCGACACCGGCGGGCGCACCAGGGCCACCAGCGCTGCCGCCAGCATGGCCGCGGCGATGAACCAGGCGAACGCCCGGTCATAGCTGCCGGTCGCATCGAAACTGCGGCCGGCGAGGGTGATCGAGCCGAGCACGAACGGCATGGTCACCAGGTTCATCGCGCCATAGGCCTGGCCAAAGCTGACCCGGCCGAAACATTGCGCTGTCAGCGTTGTCCAGGCCGGATAGACGCCGCCGATGGCGAGGCCGATAACGGCGGCCGCCGCCATCAGCGCCGCATAGCTGGGCCCCGCGCGCAGCAGCAGCAGGAAGGCGATATTGCAGCCGCAGGTGAAGGCGAACAGCGCGCGCTTGTCGACCCGGTCCGCCAGCCAGCCGATAATCAGCTTGCCGATCACCGCCGACGCCGTGAGCACCGCGATCAGGTTTGCCGCAGCCACCGGCGTGAAGCCGCGGCCGATGCCATATGGCACCAGCGAAACGAGCAGCGCCTGGTCACTGCCAAGCAACAACCCGGCGCCCGTACCGACCAGCCAGAAATTGCGCGAACCGAGCAGCGCCCGCCCGGTCCACGCCCGGTCGTCGGCCGCATCGGGGGGCGGCGCGGCGGCCGCGCCATCGGGGAATTGCCCGACGTCCGCCGGTCGATCACGAACGAAGCGCCAGGTCACCAGCGCCACCGCGGCGCCGATGGCCAGCCCGGCGACAAGCAGTGCCGTGCGCCAGCCCAGCGTTGCCACAAGCCGCGCCATCACCGGCACCACCACAAATCCGCCGGCCGAGGTCGCCACCGCAACGATGCCCAGCGCCCGGCCGCGCCGCACGACAAACCAGCGCGCCGTGACGGTATTTGCGGCAAAAGCCCCCGCCGCGGTCGACCCCAGCGCCACCGGCCCCGCCAGCGCCAGCGCCATCTGCCAGGGCGCTCCGGCGAGCGAAATCGCAGCAAAGCCGCCGGCAAACAGGGCAGCGCCAATGATGCCGATCCGCCGCGCCGATTGCCGATCGATGATCCGCCCGAGAATCGGTGCCCATAGCGCAAAGCCGATGATGAGCAGCACCAGCCCGAGATTGGCCTGCTCGCGATTAATCCCGAATTCGGCCTGCAGCGGCACCACGAACAGCCCGAAGGAATAGGCCGTCGCGCCGACCATCAGCATGGCATTGCAAAAGCCGGCGCCGAGCACCTGCCAACCGACAAAGCGCGCCGACCGCGGCGGCACCAGTGCCGTCAATCCGCCGTCGCCGGCACCAGCGCCTTGGGCAGATCCTTGAACCAGCTATCGGTTTCCACCCGGCGGCTGATGCGCCAGCCATCTGGCGTGCGCCGCCAGACATCGCGATAGGTTGCCCCGCAAAAGAACAATTCCGGGCCATCCGGCCCGGCAAAGGTCATCGGGTTGAACAACATCGTGTTCGAGGTTGCGGCATCGCCCGCCAGCCTGATCTGCGGCAGGCCGATGAGGTGCTGCGAATGCGGGAAATTTCCGAGTGCCTTGATCAGCCACGGCTTGATCCGCGCCCAATCCCCGGTTTCGCCGCCGGTTGCCGCATAATCAAAGGTCGCATCGGGCGTGAACACCGCATCGAGCGCGTCCCAGTCCTTCGCATCGAGCGCATAGGCATAGTCTGCCAGTACCGCCTGGATTGCGAGCGTGTCGCCGATCTGCTGCAGGTGCATCGAAGCTCTCCAGACGTGCGAATTATGCGGGTGTCACCCCGGGCTTGACCCGGGGCCCAGATTTCTTGTTGCGTGACCAAAGCAACCTGGGTCCCGGGTCAAGCCCGGGATGACAGCAAAAAACTACCCGTTGTAGCGCCCGGCGTAGAATTGCATGAACCATTCGCGCCACAACAGGATCGGGCCATCGCCATCGCAGAGCAGCGGCTGCGGCCGATATTTCTTGTTGTCCCAGACGATCAGATCGACCGATTCAAACCCGGCCGATTCCTCGTCCGCCGTCGATCCGATCGAATGTTCATACAGTTTCTGGCCAATCGCGGCTTCCTTCGAGCCTTCGGGGTAGCGGCGATGGGTGAACTGCATGCGGGTCCGGGTCATTTCCTGGCTGACCGGCAATGACGTGGCGAACATCGTCATCACCACATCATCCTGGGTGAAATGCATGATCGAAATGCCCGGGCCATGCTGTTTGCCGACGATATAGCCATTGCCGATATCGACATTGAACATATGCTTGTCGGCACTGGCCTTGCCCGGCGGAATCCCCGGCGCGCCGTGCAGATAGTGAAGATGGGCAAAATCGACGCCATTTTCGCCGATTTCCTGAATCGCCGTGCCGATATCCCAACTACCGCGCGGCAGCGTCACGAAATCCGCATCTTCGAATTCGGGAACCTCGGGCACCGCCCACAATGGCTCGATGGCGTCAGGGTGATACCAGACAAAGATCGAGCCATAGCGTTCCTCGACCGGCAGCGCGCGCAGAATGGGCTTTTTGCGCGCCAGCGGCGGCATCACCTTGGCGTAGGGGATTTTCTTGCACCAGCCTTGCGTATCATATTCCCAGAAATGGAACGGGCAGCGGATATTATCCCCCTGCACGGTGCCGCCATGGCCGAGATGCGCGCCCAGATGCGGGCAGAACGGGTCGGTCACCCCCACCTTGCCGGTTTCACCGCGGAACATCACCCATTCCTGGTCGAACGCCGTGACATTCTTGATCTCGCCCGGCGCAATATTGGCCGATTCCTCGAGCATGAACCAGCCATAGGGAATCGGGAACGGGCAACGCTCCAGCTCCTTGGAGGTCTGGATACGGTCGATCGGGGTCATCTCGTTCATGGCTTTGCTCCAATCCCTGGGATATTACGCTCGCCGGTGATCTTCACCTTGAAGCTGTTGGCGGGGCCGGGGGTCGGCGCCGTCTTGGTTTTCAACACATAATCGGGGTGTTCGAGTGCAAGGTCGTAGCGATGGAACACCCTTGCCATCGCCATCGCCATCAAAACTTCTGCCAGCCCCTGCCCGAGGCACGAATGCGGCCCGCGGCCAAAGGGCGAATAAGCGCCTTTTTGCAGATGTTCGGCGCGCGGCCGCTGATAGCGGTCGATGTCGAACTTTTGCGCATCGGGGAAATATTCGTCCATGAAATGCGGCACGCTGGTGCCGATATACAGCATTTCATCGGCGGGGATTTCAAAGCCGGCAAATTCAAAGGCGTGGTTCGATGTCCGCATCTGCGCCACCGCAATCGGCCACAGTCGCATCGCTTCCATCACCGCGCCGTTGATCACCTTCAGCCCGCGCACATCGGCCTCGCCGATACTGTCCTTGGCGAACAGCGCATCGGCCTCGGCTTTGACGCGGGCATGGATTTCAGGGTGTTTGACGACTCCGTAGATGCACGCTGCCATGGTGTTGGCGGCAGTATCGAGCCCGGCAACATAGGGGCCCGTGACGGTCAGGATCAGGTTTTCATCGGGCATCAGGTCCTTGTCGACCTTGTTGGCGCGCAAAATGTCGGTGATGGCGTTCTTGGGCGCGCCGCCGGCGGCTTCCTTGGCTTCGAAATCGGCGATCATCGCGCGGCCAAGCTCATCGACGCGCCGCCGCGCCGCCTTGTAGCGCGGGTCCTTGAGCATGATCGACGGCCGCTGCCGGGTGACCAGCACATTGAGGATGGTCAGAATCGCAAAGCGGATATCCTTGACATAATCGAGCGGCGCCTTGCCGGTCAGCATCATGCCGAGCTGTTCGACAACCAGATACTGCATCGATTCATTGACCGGGATGGTATCGCCGACCCGCCAGCGCCGCGCCAGGGCATTTTCGGTGATCGCCACCAGTTCATCATAATGGCCATTGACCGATTCCCGCGAAAAGCCATCGCGCATGAGCGTACGCAACCGGACATGGCGTTCGCCGTCTGCCCCCGTCAGCGTTTCGGTCGCGCCATATTCGTTGACCAGCCCTTCCCAGAATTCCTTTGACCGCATCGCGTCGCGGCCCTGGCGGGTGGTCAGGAACATCGCGGCTTCCGGCCCGGCGATGACAATGCTTTCGCGGCCGAACACCTTGATCCGATAGACGGGGCCATGGGCGCGATAGGCGCGCAGGAAAAACGCCGCCGGGTCCCGGGCCATTTCCAGCGTATTGCCGATCCACGGCAGGCCGGGAACGACCGGAATCGCCCCCGCCGGCGCCGATTTCACGGGGTCTGGCGCCATTTCATCGGCGGCATCGGCTTCGAGAACGCTGGCCATCATCGGTCCTTCAGGGTGTCAGCATATGTTCGATGAACATCGCCGCCTCGGGGGGATAAGGCGGGTAGAACATCATCGAACTTTGCGACTGGTCGAGCGAATCTTCAACCACACTGCGCGGATTGGAAAATTCGATGAAGCCGGCGCGGCCACCCAGCCGCCCGATGCCGCTATGGTTCGCCCCGCCAAAAGGCAGCGTCGCAATATTGGCCTGCACCACGGCATTATTGATCGCGCTGGTGCCGGCACGGGTGTGATCGATGAAATAATCGGCAGTTTCGCGATTTTGGGTGAACACATAGAGCCCCAGCGGTTTGGGACGCTTGGCCACTTCGGCAACCGCCTCCGCGTTACTGGCAAAGCCCTGAACGAACATCACCGGGCCAAAGATTTCCTCATCAAAAATGTCCATCGCCGCGGTAACCCCTTCGAGGATGGTCGGCGCGATGAAGCGCTTGGCAACATCGATCTCGCCGCCAAACACCACCCTGGCGCCCTTGGCGACCGCATCATCGATCAGCGCCTTGATCCGCAGCGTATGGCGTTCGTTGACGATGCGCGGCAGGTCGGCCGAGGTTTCAAAACCTTCGCCCTTGGGGTTGAACATCGCGCTGATCTTGTCTTTCAGCACTGCAACGAAATCATCCTTTACCGCGGCATCAACCAGCACATAATCGGGGCTGAGGCAGACTTGCCCGGCGATCAGGTGGCGGGCGTAACCGATCTTGGCTGCCGCATCGGCGAGATCGGCATCGGCAGCGACAATCGCCGGGTTCTTGCCGCCCATTTCCAGCGTCACCCCGGCAAAATGCTTGGCCGCCGCCTCCATCACAAAGCGCCCGATGCGGTTGTTACCGACATAACAGATATGGTTGAACGGCAGTTCGAGCAGCGCCTGCGCCGCTTCCGGCCCGCCCGTGACAACCGCGATTTCATCGGCTAGCCCAGCCTTTTCAATGATCCGCTTGACCAGTTCCGCCGATTGCGGCGCCACTTCGGACGGCTTGATGACGATGGCATTGCCCGCCGCGATCATGCTGATGGCGGGCGACAGGCTGATCAGCACCGGCGAATTCCACGTCGCGAGATGCAGCACCACACCCTTGGGTTCATAATGTACATAGGCATCACGGCCCATCAATTCGGGCACAGGTTCAACCTTTTCGCGCGCCATCCAGCCTTCCAGCCGCTCGCAGAAATACTGGATTTCACCCTTCAACGGGATGAGATGCAGCTTGCCATCCATGCCAAGCTCTTCAAAGCCGGCGGCGCTGATTTCAGCGCGCAAGTCATAGGTGGCCTGATAGAGCCGGCGCAATTTGTCGATGCGCTCGGCCGCGGTCGAGCGGGCAATAGCCGGAGCGGCAGCCGCCAGCCGGTCGAAAACGTCCTGATACGGGTTCATGACGCGGGCCCTCAAAACATCTGCGGAACGGTGGGGTGGCGGCGCGCCAGCATGTCGTCGGTACGCTTTTGCACCGCCCCCTTGGTCACATCGGTCAGCGGCAGGATGTAGAAATCATCGCGCAGCAAGGACGTATAAACTTCCTCTGCGAAATCAACGGGATCGGTGGTCTCAACCTCGCGGCCGATGAACTGCTTCATGACGATCTGGAAGGTTTCCATATCATCGATGCCGCCGCCGGCGCGGATGATCGGATCATCATAATCCTTTTGCAGATTGCGGTGCGAGCCGAACAAATTGGTATCGACGACGTGCGGCCCCGGGAACAGGATCGCCGCCTTGATATCCGATTGCACCATGTCGAGCTGATATTGCAGCACTTCCATCAGCGCGATCAGCGCCGCCTTCGACGCCGAATAGGCCGGCGAATTGGGCGGGAAAACAATGCCGGCGCCCGATGAGGTGGCGGCCATCAAGCCACCCTCATTCTGTTCGAACATCCGCGGCAGGAAGGACAAGATCCCGTTCAACGGCCCGAAGAAATTGACATCCATCGCCCAGCGAAAGGATTTTTCAGGGGAGGTCCAGATGCTCGGGCCACCGCCGCCGCCAACGCCGGCATTGTTGAACACGGCGTGGACCTTGCCCCATTTGGCAAAGGCGGCATCGCGCAACGCATCGACTTCGTCGCGCTTCGACGCATCGCACACAATGCCGATCGCGGTGCCGCCAGCATCGGTGATCTCGGCAACGGCCTTGTCGAGCGCGCCGCCTTCGATATCGCTGAGCACGATTTTGGCGCCGGCCTTGGCGAGCCGGTGCGACACGGCCTTGCCAACGCCACTTGCGGCGCCGGTGATCACGGCAACTTTATCGGCAAATTCCATTTTCTCTCTCCCCAGAGGTGTTTGGTTGTTTTCAGAGCGTCTCGCCGCGTTCGCGCGCGGTCATGATGATGAACGGTTCCAGCAATTCGGCAGCCAGCGTCTCCGAACCAGCGGCATAAAGGTCAGCAGCAGCGCGCATCAGCGGTAGTGGCCGGCCGGCCCGCGCCATGGCGCTGTCGATGGCAGCGCGCGTTGCTTCGCCGCGCGCCTTGGCCGCCTGTTCGCGCGCCAGCATCACCGCCGCACCAAAAGCGATAAAGCCGGTGTGGCGCACCACCCGCACGGCATCGGCCAGCGCAAAACCCCGCGCCACCAGCACCGCCAGAAAGCCCTCGACCATCTCGACCTCGGCTTCAAACCCGAAGCCCGCATCGGCAAATTGCGCAATGGCGCGCGGTTCGGACGCCAGCGCATTTTGCAGCGCCAGCGCATATTCGCGGATATAGTCGGCCCAATGCTGGCCGGTGTCGCGCGGCAGCGGCAACCGCGTCACCTGGCGACTGACCGCCAGCCGCACCAGTTCGCTGCGGCTCGGCACATATTGGTAAAGCGTGGCAACCCCTACCCCGAGATGCTCGGCAAGCAACGCCATGTTGAAACGATCGAGCCCCACCGCCAGCGCGCCATCGAGCACCAGATCGAGCGTCAGCAAGCGCGGCCGCCCTGCGCGCGGCGGCATGGCGATGGTGCTGGCAGCGGTACGGGCGATGGCAACAGGCATTTTCCGAAGCTAATTCGAAAATTCCGTGGCGTAAAGGGCCATTGTCGAAAATCGTAGCAAAAAGCGCAAAAATATGCGCAAACCTTCAATCAATAGGCTTTACAAGCGTTCTATGCTACGCCATCGCAACGCCAAGGCCGTCGCACCAGACTCGGCAAAGGGAGGAATGAAGCGCCATGTTAGACAAGCGCATGACCCTGAACGAGGTCGTCAGCGAGCTGCGCGATGGCATGACCATCGGCATCGGCGGCTGGGGCCCGCGTCGCAAGCCCATGGCACTGGTCCGTGAAATCCTTCGCTCCAACCTCACCGACCTGACCATCGTCACCTATGGCGGTGCCGATGTCGGCATGCTGGCAGCCGCCGGGCGCATCCGCAAGCTGGTCTTCGCCTTTGTATCGCTCGACGTTATCCCGCTCGAACCCTGGTTCCGCAAGGCCCGCGAATCGGGCTCGCTCGATGTGCTCGAGCTCGATGAAGGCATGTTGCAATGGGGCCTCAAGGCCGCCGCTGCCGGCCTGCCCTTCCTGCCGACCCGCGTCGGGCTCGGCACCGATCTGGCGGCGCTGGGCGGGTTGAAAACCATCACTTCGCCTTATGATGATGGTGAAACCCTCGTCGCCATGCCGGCGCTCAAGCTCGATGCGGCGCTGCTCCACGTCAACCGCAGTGACTGGCGCGGCAATATCCAGGCGTTCGGGCCGGACACCTATTATGATGACTGGTTCGCCAAGGCGGCAACGCGCTGTTTCGTGACGGCCGAGGAAGTGGTCGAGCGGATGGAAGATGCCTATCCCGACGATGCAAAGGCCAATATCGTGCCGCGCTGCTTCATCTCGGGCGTAGTCGAAGCCCCCGGCGGCGCGCATCCGTCATCGATGCCGCCGCTTTATGGCTGGGATAGCAAGTTCCTCAAATCCTATACCGCGGCCGCCGGTGCCGAAGGCGGCTGGGCCACCTGGCACGCCGAAAATACTGGCGCCAGCGAGGCCGATTACATGACCAAAGTCGGCGGCCTTGCCGCTGTGTCCGCCCTCCCGCTTCCGGTGTTTTGATGGCCAGCCTTGCTGAACTCTGCATCCTCGCTTGCTCCGAGGCCTTTCGCGGCGGCGGTGAGATCGTCGCGACCGGCGTCGGCCCCGTCCCGCGCACCGCCGCCGGCCTCGCCAAGCTGACTCATACCCCCGAACTGATGATGACCGATGGCGAAGCCTATCTCGTCGAGGAACCTGTCCCCATCGGCCCGCGCGGCGATTACGTCCCCAAATTCGCCGGGCATCTGCCGTTTTCGCGCTTTTTCGACGATGCCGTCTGGACCGGCCGCCGCCACGCCATGGTGACCCCGACGCAAATCGATCGCTTCGGCCAGACCAACCTGTCGGCGCTCGGCGGCACGCACAAGCAACCCAAGGTGCAGATGCTCGGCGTGCGCGGTTTCCCGGGCAACAGCGTCTATCACCCCAATTCGATGTTCATTCCGGCCCATTCAACGCGCGTGTTTTGTGCCAGTGAAGTCGATATGGTGTCGAGCGCCGGCTATAACCCGGCCAAGCGCGTCGCCGGCGGCAACTATAGCGGCATCGACCTGCGCCGCATCGTCACCAATTTGTGCGTGATGGATTTTGGCGGCCCCGACCACGCCATCCGAATCATCTCGCTCCACCCGGGCGTCAGTTTCGATGAAGTTCAGGCCGCCACCGGCTTCCCGCTGCTGCTTGGCGACGACGCCGGCACCACCGCGATCCCCGATGAGGCCACGCTCGCGGTCATCACCCGGCTTGACCCGCACGGGATTCGTGCCAGCGTCATCAAGGACAATCCCCCGGCGCAAAGGCCCTGACATGAGCGAATTCGTCGAACCCAAAAAAGTCGATGTCATCTACGAAACCGACGAACCGGTGCTCTATGCGGTCGATGGCGCCGTCGCCACGATCACCATGAACCGGCCGCAGTTCCACAATTCGCAAAACAGCCAGATGACCTATGCCCTCGATGACGCGTTCCGCCGGGCCACCGATGATGATGCCATCAAGGTCATCATCCTCGCCGGCACCGGCAAGCATTTTTCGGCCGGGCATGACATCGGCACCCCGGGGCGTGACATCACCCTGCCGTTCGAGCGCAAGCTGCTCTACCCCGATCATACCAACAAGCCCGGCGCCGAAATGCTCTACACCCGCGAGCAGGAAGTCTATCTCGGCATGTGCCGGCGCTGGCGCGACATCCCCAAGCCGACCATCGCCTGTGTGCAGGGCGCCTGCATCGCCGGCGGGCTGATGCTCGCCTGGGTCTGCGACCTGATCGTCGCCAGCGAAGACGCCTTCTTCCAGGATCCGGTCAACCGCATGGGCATTCCGGGCGTCGAATATTTCGCCCATGGCTTTGAACTGCCGCCGCGCGTCGCCAAGGAGTTCCTGTTGCTCGGCGAACGCATGCCCGCTGCCCGCGCCTATCAATTCGGCATGGTCAACCGGCTGTTCCCACGCGACACGCTGGCTGCGGAAACCGCCGCCATTGCCGCCGAACTCGCCACCCGCCCGCGCCTTGGCAACTGGCTGAGCAAGCAAGCCCTCAACCATGTCGAGGAACTGCGCGGCAAGCGCAGCGCCATGGACGCGGTGTTCCACATGCACCATTTCGCCCATGCCCAGAATGATCTGGTTTCGGGCAACAGCCTTGGCGGCCTCGATGGCAAGAAAATGGCCGCCGCCAACAAGTCACAAGCCAAAGATGGCTGATCCGCTCGCCACCATCCTGACCGAAAGGCTCGGCTGCCGCTATCCGATCATCCAGACCGCGATGGGCTGGGTGGCGGAGCCGCAGCTGGTTGCCGCCTCTTGCAACGCCGGCGCCTTCGGTTTTCTCGGCGCGGCCGTGATGACGCCCGCCGAAGCGACCACAAAGCTCGCCGCGCTGCGCGCCCTCACCGACAAGCCGTTCGGCGTCAATTTCCACATGTTCCAGCCCGGCGCTGCCGAAATCGTCGATCTCGTCATCGCCAACAAGGATCAGGTGCGCGCCGTCAGCTTTGGCCGCGGCCCCGATAAAAAGATGATCGGCCGCTTCCGCGACGCCGGCATCCTGTGCATCCCCACCGTCGGCGCGGTCAAACACGCGCAAAAAATGGTCGAACTCGGCTGCGACATGGTCACCGTCCAGGGCGGCGAAGGCGGCGGCCATACCGGCTCGGTGCCAACCACCGTGCTGCTCCCGCAAGTCCTCGATACGGTTCAGGTGCCGGTCATCGCGGCGGGCGGCTTCGCCGATGGGCGTGGGCTGGCGGCAGCGCTGGCCTATGGCGCCGTCGGTATCGCCATGGGCACCCGCTTTTTGATGACCGCCGAAAGCCCGGTCCCGGCCAGCGCCAAGGCCAAATACACCAAGGCCGGAACCGACCAGATCATCGTCACGACCAAGGTCGATGGCATCCCGCAACGCATGATCCGCACGCCGCTGCTCGACCGTATCGAAGCCTCGGGACCTACGGCCATGTGGCTGCGCGCGCTCGAAGCGGGCCTTGCGATGAAAAAACAGACCGGCGCATCCTGGGCGCAACTTTACGCCACCGCCAAGGGCATGACCTCGCACGGCGGCCTGTCACTGCCACAGGCGATGATGGCCGCCTCCGCACCAATGCTGATCATGCGCGCCGTTGTCGATGGTGACGCCGAAACCGGGCTCATGGCCACCGGCATCGTCGGCGGGCGGCTGGGCGATCTGCCAAGCTGCGCAGAACTGGTCGAAGGCATCGTCGCCCAGGCCCGCGCCCGCTGCGCGGCACTGTCGGCGTGAGGTTCAAGATAGCCACCACCACCCCCTCTCCCGCTTGCGGGAGAGGCGAGACGCGCGCCAGCGCGCCGGGTGAGGGTGTACCCGCGCGTCGGCGCAAAAGCACACCCTCACCCGCTCGGCCAAGTGGCCGAGTCACCTCTCCCGCAAGCGGGAGAGGTGGGCATCTCGCACCAAAGGCCTCGCCATGCCGATAACCACCACCATCACCAACCGCATCGCCGAAATCACTTTCGACGTGCCCCCGGTCAACGCCTTTGACAGCGTCACCTGGAACAGCCTGCCGGCGATCATTACCGCTGCCGCCAGCAATCCCGACGTCAATTGCGTTCTCATCCGCGCCAATGGTCGCGGCTTTTGCGGCGGCGTCGATATCAAGGAAATGCAGGCCCACCCCGATCGCATCACCCTGCTCAATCGCGGCAATTACCTGACCTTCAAGGCGATCCGCGACGCCGAAGTGCCGGTGGTCAGTGCCGTCCACAAATTCGTCATCGGCGGCGGCATCGGCATTTGCGGCGCCTCCGATACGATCATCGCCGCTGATGATGCCTATTTCTCGCTGCCCGAGGTCGATCGCGGCGCCATGGGCGGCGCCAGCCATTTGTCGCGGATGCTGCCCCTCCACAAGGTGCGCGCCGCGTTCTTTACCGGCGGCAACATTCCCGCCGCCGAGGCCTATCGCTTGGGCGCGGTCGAAAAAGTCGTGCCCCGCGAAACCCTCGAAACCGAAGCCCGCGCCTTTTGCGCCATCATCGCCAGCAAATCGCGCAAGGCGCTTGTCATCGCCAAGGAAGCGCTCAACGGCCTCGAACCCCGCGATGTCGATCGCGGCTATCGCTGGGAACAGGGCTTCACCCTTGAAATGTACATGCACGAAGACAGCCAGAAGGCCCGCGACGCCTTTGTCGAAACCGGCACCACGGCAAAATTCTGATGCAATTACAATATACTCCCGCGCAGCATAAGTTCCGGATGGAAATCCGTGACTGGCTGGCCGCGCATGTCCCCAAAACCCCGCTGGTCACGCTCGAACGTGAAGACGGCTATCACGCCCATGTCGAATGGGAACGCACGCTGGCGAGCGGCAATTGGGGCATGGTCACCTGGCCCGTGGAATATGGCGGGCGCGGCCTCGATCTCATCGAATGGCTGATTTTCGAGGAAGAATATTGGGCCGCCGGCGCCCCGTTGCGCGCCAACCAGAACGGCATTTTCCTGCTCGGGCCAACGATCATGGAATATGGCACCCCTGAACAAAAAGCCCGCTTCCTCACCCCCATGGCCGCCGGTGAAGTGATCTGGGCGCAGGCCTGGTCCGAACCCGGCGCCGGTTCCGACATGGCGGCGATCACCACCAAGGCGATCAGGGACGGTGATCATTATGTCATCAACGGCCAGAAAACCTGGTCGAGCCGCGCCGCCTATGCCGATTGGGGTTTTGGCCTGTTCCGCACCGACCCGGAAAGCAAGCGCCACAAGGGACTGAGCTTCATCCTGTTCGATCTCGACACGCCGGGCGTCACCCGCCGCCCGATCCGGCAGTTGCACGGCGATACCGGCTTTGCCGAACTATTCTTCGATGATGTGCGGGTGCCGGTGGAAAACTGCCTCGGAGGCGTTGGCGAAGGCTGGAATGTCGCCATGGCCACGGCGGGCTTTGAACGCGGGCTGATGCTGCGCGCGCCCGGCCGCTTTCAGGCAACCGCCGCCCGGTTGGTCGATCTGTTCCGCCAACACGAGGCAACTGCTGCCCCCGCCGTGCGCGAGGCGGTGCTCACCGCGTGGATGGGCGCGCAGGCCTATGCCTATAATACCTATGCGGTGGCCGCGAAAATCATGGCCGGCGGCAAGATCGGCGCCGAAGCCAGCCTCAACAAGATTTTCTGGTCCGAACTCGATCGCATGATGCACCGCACCGCCATGCAATTATTGGGCGCCGCCGCCGAATTGCGCACGCTGGGTGATGGCAACGTCAACGCCTGGCTCGATGGCTATATCTTTTCACTTTCGGGGCCGATTTACGCCGGATCGAACGAAATCCAGCGCAACATCACGGCGGAACGCCTGCTCGGCCTGCCGCGCATGGGAGCCGGCTGATGGACCTTTTGCTCACCTCTGATCAGCTTGAACTCGCCGATGGCGTGCGCAGCTATCTCGCTGGCACCCATGGCGCCGATGTGCTGCGCCGGCTCGATGCCGGCCCCAACCGCGACCCGGCAATCTGGCAGGGCCTTGTCGACATGGGCTTGCCCGGCCTGTGCGTGCCCGAAAGTGCCGGCGGACTCGGCCTCGGCCTGCTTGATGCTGCACTCATTGCGGTCGAATGCGGCCGCGTCTGCCTTGCCGAACCGCTTGTCGATACCGCCTTTGTAGCCGCGCCATTGCTCGCCGGCACCGCCGGGAACGACGACATCCTCTCCCAAATCGCCACCGGAACCGCCCGGATTGCGCTCGCACACCCCCGCAACCCCTGGATTGCCGACCTCGAAACCGCCACGCACCTCTTCCCCTCTCCCCTCGCGGGAGAGGCGACTCGCCCGCTTGGGCGAGCGGGTGAGGGGGTTCTGGCCAGCGTCGACCCCTTGCGCAACCTCTCCCCGCCTCAAGAAACCCCCGAAAACCCCGCCCTTCTCAACCACGCAGCGCTGATGACCGCCGCGCAACTCATCGGCCTTGCCGAAGCCATGCTCAGCCAAGCCACCGATTACGCCAAGCTGCGCACCCAGTTCGGCCAGCCGATCGGCGCCTTCCAGGCCGTCAAGCACCAGCTCGCCAGCGCCGCGGTTGCGCTCGAATTCGCCCGCCCGCCGCTCTGGGTGGCGGCGCAACAGTTGCAAGACGGCCACCCCCACGCCGCCACCGCCATCAGCCACGCCAAGATCGCTGCCGGTGATGCCGCCACCGCCATCGCCGAAACCGCCATCCAGGTCCATGGCGCCATGGGCTATACCTATGAAGTCGATCTGCATTTCTGGATGAAACGCAGCTGGGCCCTCACCGCCGCCTGGGGTGACAGGGCGTTCCACCTCGCCCGGTTGGACGCAGCGGTCATCGGCGGCGGCATGGACATCGGCCCAAGGCACAGCTTTTAATGATGCGAATGCCCGCCCTTACCTCGCCCCGCCGGGGAGAGGTCGAGAGACGCGCCCCTTGGCGCGGCCCGGGAGAGGGGCGCTTTCGCCACCTGAAGACCCCTCTCCCGGCTCGCTTCGCGAGTCCGACCTCCCCCCGACGGGGGGAGCTATCGCACCTCCAAAGGACCCCGCATGGCTGAAGCCTATATAATCGACGCCGTCCGCGCGCCCATCGGCCGCAAAAAGGGCAGTTTCGCCGCCATCCACCCCGCCGATCTCGCGGCACATCCCCTAAAAGCGCTGATCGCCCGCACCGGAATCGATGCCGGCGCGGTCGATGACGTCATCTGGGGCTGCTGCGACACCATCGGACCGCAAGCCGGTGACATCGGCCGCAGCGCCTGGCTCGTCGCCGGCCTGCCCGAACATGTGCCGGGCGTCACCATCGATCGCCAGTGCGGTTCATCGCAACAAGCTGTCCACTTCGCGGCACAAGGCGTCATGTCGGGCACGCAGGACCTTGTTGTGGCGGGCGGCAGCCAGGCGATGAACGCCATCCCCATCTCCGCCGCGATGTATGCCGGGCAACCTTATGGTTTTGACAACCCGTTCAACACCTCCCCGGGCTGGGTTGCCCGCTATGGCGATGTCGAAATCAACCAGATCAATTCGGCCGAAATGATCGCCCGCAAATGGGGCCTCAGCCGCGAAGCCATGGAGCAATTCGCCCTCGCCTCGCACCAGCGCGCCCAGGCGGCCATAGACAGCGGCTGGTTCACAGCCGAAATCGCCCCGCTCAACGGCGTTGCCGATGACGAAACGGTGCGCCCTGGCACGACGCTCGCAGGGCTGGCCGGCCTCAAAACCGTTCAGCCAGATGGCCTGATCACCGCCGGCATCGCCAGCCAGAATTGCGACGGTGCCGCCGCATTGCTCATCGCCAGCGAAGCGGCGGTAAAGGCCCATGGCCTGAAACCCCGCGCGCGTATCCACCATATCTCGGTGCGCGCCGATAACCCGGTGTGGATGCTCACCGGCCCGATCACCGCCACCCAGCACGCGCTCAAGAAAGCCGGCATGACCGTCGCCGATATCGACCTGTTCGAATGCAACGAAGCCTTTGCCTCGGTGCCGATGGCGTGGATGCAGGAACTCGGCATCCCGCATGACCGGGTCAACGTCCAGGGCGGCGCCATTGCCTTGGGCCACCCGATCGGCGCCACCGGCGCGCGGCTCATGACCACGCTGCTGGGTGCGCTCGAACGCACCGGCGGCCGCTATGGCCTGCAGACGATGTGCGAAGGCGGCGGCCAGGCCAATGTCACCATTATCGAGCGGCTGTGATGGACCCGGCAATCGCCATCCCGAACCTGCTTTACACCTACGCCATGCGTTTCGATGATGGCGATTTTGATGGCGCGGCGGCGCTGTTCGATCGTGGCTGCGTGGTCGCGTCGGGCCACCGCATCGAAGGTCGTGCCGCCATCCTCGCCATGTGGCAGCAATGGGTGAAGACCCATGATGGCAAGCCGCTGACCCGGCACATCACCACCAACCCGATCATCGAACTGGCGGCGGATGGCGCCTCGGCAACCTGCCAGAGCCAGTGGACCGTGCTGCAGGCAGCCCCCGGCTATCCGTTGCAGATCGTCGCCACCGGCCGCTACCGCGACACGCTGGCCCATGACGGGGCCAATTGGCACTTCACGACCCGCGAATATCTGCAAACCGACCTTGTCGGCGACAGCCGCGCGCACACGCTTCAGGAACTGCGATAGCCATGGGCATTTGTGACAACCGCACCGTCATCATCACCGGCGCTGCCGGCGGGCTCGGCCGCGCCTATGCGCTGGCCTTTGCCGCCGAAGGCGCCAATGTGGTGGTCAATGATATCGGCACCTCGCTGAAGGGCGAAGGCCGCGACACCAGCGCTGCCGATGCGGTGGTGGCACAAATCACCGCTGACGGCGGCAAGGCCATCGCCAATTATGAAGACATCACCGACTGGGATGCCGCAAAACGCATCGTCGATGCCGCGGTCGCGGCGTTCGGCGGCCTCCACGTCATCGTCAACAACGCCGGGATCGTCCGCGACCGCATGTTCGTCTCCGCCACGCTCGACGAATGGGATGCGACGATGCACGTCCATCTGCGCGGGCATTTCTGCCTCGCCCGCCACGCCGTCGATTATTGGCGCGCCGAACAAAAGGCCGGCAACCCGGTCGATGCCCGCATCATCAACACCTCTTCCGGCGCTGGCCTGCAAGGCTCGATCGCGCAAAGCGCCTATTCCACCGCAAAGGGCGGCATCGCAGCCCTCACGCTGGTGCAGGCCGCCGAGCTTTCACGCTACGGCATCACCGCCAATGCCCTTGCCCCGTCGGCGCGCACCCGGATGACCGAACAGGCCTTTGCCGACAAGATGGCCACCGCCGGCGATGCCTTTGACGTGATGGACCCAGCCAATATCGCCCCCACCGTCGTCTGGCTCGGCAGCGCAGCTTCCGCCCATGTCACCGGCTGCGTGTTCGAACTCGAAGGCGGCAAGATCACGCTGGAAACCGGCTGGGATCTCGGCCCCGGCGTCGACGCCGGCGCGCGCTGGAACCCTGCCGATGTCGGCGCCGCCGTTGACGATCTCCTCGCTCGCCGGCCAAGCCCGCGCAAAGTATGGGGCACCGCATAATGGAATTCGCCTTTACCGACGAACAGGTGATGATCGCGGAAACCGCGCGCGCCTTTTTCAGCGAAAATGCCACCAGCGCTCGCACCCGCAAAGCAATGGCGGCTGACGGTATCGATCACGCGCTGTGGACGACCTTTTGCAAGGAACTCGGCCTGTCGGGCATCGGCATCCCCGAAGCCGCCGGCGGCGCCGGTCTCGGGTTGATCGAACTCGCCATCATCGCCGAAGCCGCCGGTGCGCAGGTCGCTGCCCTGCCGCTGCTCGGCAGCCTCGCGCTCGCCGCGCAAGCCATTGCCGCTGGTGGCAGCCCGGCGCAACACGCTCGGCACCTCCCCGCCATCCTCTCGGGTGAAACCATCGCCGCCTATGTCCATGACGCGGCGCTCACCGCGGATGGCGATACGATCACCGCCGCCGATAGTTTCGTCGCGCACGGCGTTTCCGCCAGCCTTTTCGTCGTCACCAGCAACACCGGCGCCTGGCTGGTCAGCGCCGATGCCCCCGGCGTCACCATCACCGCGCAGACAACGATGGACCAGACCAGACCCCTCGCCCGGGTCACGTTGACCGCCACGCCTGCCGAACCGCTGAGCCCCGCCGCCATCGCGGCCGCACACAACGCCGGCTATGTGGCTGCCGCTGCCGAAGCCCTTGGCGGCGCACAAGCCTGCCTCGATCGAACAGTGGCCTATTCGCTCGAGCGCGTGCAGTTTGGCCGCCAGATCGGCTCGTTCCAGGCCTATAAGCACCGCCTCGCCGACATGCTCGTCGAAATCGAACAAGCACGCTCGGCCGTCTATTGGGCCGCCTGCGCCGTCGATGAAGGCTCGGATGAAGCCGCCATCGCCGTCCACGCTGCAAAATCCTTCGCCGCCGATACCTATTTTCGCTGCGCAGGAGACATGATCCAGCTCCACGGCGGCATCGGCTTTACCTGGGACCATGACGCGCATCTGTTCTTCAAACGCGCTCGCTCGCTGCAATCCATGCTCGGCAGCGGCGCCTGGCACCGCGAAGCTATCGCCACGATGTTGCTCGGAGAAGCCGCATGAAGCTCGGGTTCTCACCAGCCGAAGAAGATTTCCGCCGCGAATGCGCCGCTTGGCTCAATGCCCAGATGGCCGGCGAATTTCGCGACATCAAGGGCATCACCAAGCTGACCGCCAGCCCCCAGCGCCGCAAGGAATGGGAACAGCAACTCGCCGCGCACAAATGGTCGTGCATTGGCTGGCCGGCACAATGGGGTGGCCGCGATGCCACGCTGGCGCAGCAAGTCATCTTTGCCGAAGAATATACCCGCGCCGGTGTGCCGGGCCGCGTCAACCACATCGGCATCGAACTCGCCGGGCCAACATTGCTCACCTTCGGCACGCCTGAACAGCAGCAACGCTTCCTGCCCGATATCGCGGCGGGCAAGACCATCTTCTGCCAGGGCTTTTCCGAACCCGGCGCCGGCTCCGATCTCGCCAGCGTGCGCACCAAGGGCCTCCTTGAAAAAGGCGAATGGGTCGTCAACGGCCAGAAAATCTGGACGAGCCTGGCGCATATCTCTGACTGGATTTTCGTCATCACCCGCACCACCGAAGGCACGGCGGGGCCAAAGGGGCTGACCTTCCTGATGATGCCGATCGACCAGCCCGGCATCGATATTCGCGGCATCACCCAGATCAACGGCGACGCCGAATTCAACGAAACCTTCCTCACCGATGCGCGATGCCCCGCCGACAGCCTGATCGGCAATGTTGGCGACGGCTGGCGCATCGCCATGGGCCTGCTCGCCTTTGAACGCGGCGTCTCGACGCTCGGCCAGCAAATGGGTTTCCGCACCGAACTCGATGAAATCATCACGGCGGCGAAGGAAAATGGCACCGCCAATGATCCGCTCATCCGCCAGCGCCTCGCCAAGGCCGAAATCGGCCTGCGCCTGATGCGCTATGGCGCGCTGCGCATGTTGTCGAATACCGATAATTCGAGCATCGATGGCGCGGCGCTGACCTATAAGATTCAATGGGCAAGCTGGCGGCGCAGCCTTGGCGAACTCGCCATGGATGTGCTCGGCCAGGCCGGTGAAATCAGCGACGCGCCCGGCTATGAATGGGATACGCTGCCCAATCTGTTCCTCTATTCGCGCGCCGATACCATCTATGGCGGCACCAACCAGATCCAGCGCAACCTGATCGCCGAACGCGGTCTTGGCCTGCCGCGCGAACCCAGAGGCACATTATGAGCCGCAGCATCCCGCCCTATCCCACTGCCACGGGCCTCCTTAAAGGCAAGACCGTCGTCGTCACCGCCGCCGCCGGCACCGGCATCGGCTTTGCCGTCGCCAAACGCGCCGCCGAAGAAGGCGCAACGCTGCTCATCAGCGATTTTCACGAACGCCGGCTCGGTGAGGCAGCGGCCGCCATCCACGCCGCCACCGGCCACCAACCGCTCACGGCGGTTTGCGACGTCACCGATGAAGCGCAGGTGCAGGCACTGCTCGCCGCCAGCCTTGCCGGCCTCGGCCATGTCGACGTGCTCATCAACAACGCCGGCCTCGGCGGCGAAGTCGCTGTCACCGAGATGACCGACGCCCAATGGCACCGCGTCCTCGATGTGACGCTCACCAGCGTCATGCGGATGACCCGCGCTTTCCTGCCCGCCATGCAGGCGCGCGGCGCTGGTTCAATCGTCAACAATGCCTCGGTGCTCGGCTGGCGCGCCCAAAAGGGCCAGGCGCATTATGCCGCCGCCAAGGCCGGGGTGATGGCCTTCACCCGCTGTTCGGCGATCGAGGCGGCGGAATTTGGCGTGCGGATCAACGCCGTCGCCCCCAGCATCGCCATGCACGCCTTTCTCGCCAAGGTGAC
>JBBQMB010000020.1:0-29187 GCA_038328515.1 Sphingomonadales bacterium | reverse complement strand
CTGGGTTTCGCGGTTGATGCGGACGATCTGGACGCGCAGCACATCGCCGATGTTGAGCACTTCGGACGGGTGGTTGACGCGCTTGTAGCTCATGTCGGTGACGTGGAGCAGGCCATCGATGCCGCCCAGATCAACGAACGCACCGTAATCGGTGATGTTCTTGACGGTGCCATCGACGATCTGGCCTTCGGCGAGCGACAGGATCAGGCCCGAACGCTGTTCGGCGCGCGATTCCTCGAGGATCGAGCGACGCGATACAACGATGTTGCCGCGCTTGCGGTCCATCTTCAAAATCTGGAAAGGCTGCGGCAGGTTCATCAACGGGGTGACATCGCGCACCGGGCGGATATCGACCTGCGAACCGGGCAAAAAGGCGACGGCGCCGTTGAGATCGACGGTGAAACCGCCCTTGACGCGACCAAAGATAACGCCTTCGACGCGCTCACCAGCGGCATATTGTGTTTCCAGCGCATCCCAGCTCGCTTCGCGGCGGGCGCGGTCACGGCTGAGCATTGCTTCGCCATTGGCGTTTTCAACGCGATCGACATAAACTTCGACTTCGTCGCCAATGGTCAGGCCATGCTTGCCATCAAGCCCGGCGAATTCGCGCAGCGGGATACGGCCTTCGGATTTCAGGCCGACATCGATGACGGCGAGATCATTTTCGATACCGGTGACGATGCCCTTGACGACACGTCCTTCAAAGCTCTGGTTCTTGCCGAGCGAGGATTCGAGCATGGCTGCGAAATCATCACGTGTCGGCTGGGCGGCGCTTGCCATAAATTCAGTACAACCTTCATATCAAGATCGGCACACGGGATTGCTGCCCCGTCGTGAAATCTCTCAGCCGGCACCATTGCCCGCTGTTCGTCGTCGTCACGCCGGCACCATGCCGACGCTCCAAGCCTTGCCAGCGAAAAACTGAAAAAGACGGGGTAATGATAGCCCCGAAACCTTTCAGCCCTGTTGCTGGTCGCCCCGCAGAATTGCTGCTTCGACAAGCGCAATCGCCTGCTGGACCGCCGTGGCTATAGCCAATTTGCTGGTATCGAGCAAGGCAGCGTCATCGGCCTGGCGCAAGGGCGCCGTGCTGCGATCGGAATCGCGGGCATCACGCGCAGCGATATCAGCGAGCACCGTGGCATAACCGGGCGCTGCATCGCCATATTTGCCGCAAAGCTCGCGGTGACGACGCTCGGCCCGAACCGCGGCGCTGGCGGTCACGAACAGTTTGGCGACGGCGTGCGGCGCGATGACCGTGCCGATATCGCGACCATCGAGAACGGCGCCGCCGGGTTGGCCGGCAAAGGCGCGCTGGGTTTCGAGCAGCGCGGCGCGCACCGGCGGGTGAGCCGACACGATCGAGGCGGATTCGGCATTTTCGCCGCTCATCAGATCGGGATCATCGAGCAGTTCCGGGTCGAGCGTGCGGGCGGCATGGGTGGCGGCTTCGGCATCGCGCGGATCGCCGCCAGCCAGCCGCACGGCAAGCCCGGTGGCGCGATACAGCTTGCCGGTATCGAGGTGCGGCAGGCCATAATGGCGGGCCAGCGCCCGGGCGATGGTGCCCTTGCCACTGGCCGCGGGGCCATCGACGGCGATGATGAGGGGGCGGGGGATCATGGGAATTTCAAAACTGGAAATAGATGAATTGGCTGATCGGACGCAGATAGATGATGATCAAGGTGAGCAACAGGCTCCAGCCGCCAAGCGCCAGCGGCGCTGTCAACGCGGGGTAACGGCCGCGAACGCGCGTCGCGGCGCGCCCGGCAAATGGCGCCGCCACGGTCAGCATCAAGGCAAAGGCCGCAACCACATAGGTCGATTCGCGCAAGCCCCGGCTGGTCAGATGGCCAAAATCTATCAGATTGGACCAGACCGCAAAGGTATATTCCAGCGAAGGCGCCCGGAACGGTATCCAGCCGATCATCACCAGCGCCAGGGTGACCGCCCAGCCGATGACGGTAAGCGCTGGCCCCCGAAGGCGGGCGAGGTGCGGCGACACCAGGCGATGCCCTTGCACCAGCAGCGCGTGCCAGACACCCCAGAGCACGAATGTCCAGGCGGCACCGTGCCAAAGGCCCATGATCGCCCAGGTGGCGAACAGCGCGAACAGCGCGTTGTTACGGCCGATCTGGCCGGTGCCATCGATGCCGATGCCGCCGGTGGACATGCGATCCGCCACCTTCACCCCGGCGAGCGGCAGATAGACATAGTCACGGATCCAGCTCGACAACGAGATGTGCCAGCGCCGCCAGAAGGTGCGCGGGCTGTCGGACAGATAGGGAAAGGCGAAGTTTTCAGGAAAGCGGATGCCCATCAGCAGCGCCACGCCGATGGCAATCGCCGAATAGCCGGCGAAATCGAAATAGATCTGGAAGCCGAATAAAAAGCCCAATGTCAGCGTGTCGATGGGAAACAGCTTGCTCGGGTCGGTCGCATAGGCCTGATCGACAAAGACGGCGATATTATCGGCGAGCACGACTTTCAAAAACAAGCCGGCGGCGATGCGCGACAAGCCCTGCGCGATATCGGCGGATTTGAACGCCGGGCGGGTATCGAGTTGCCAGAGCATTTCGCCGGCGCGCAAAATCGGCCCTGCGACGAGCTGGGGGAAGAAGATCACATAGTCGCAGAACAGGATGTAGCTGCGCACCGGCTTGATATGGCCGCGATAGACATCGATGATGTAGCTCATGGCGTGGAAGGTATAAAAGCTCACGCCGATCGGCAGGATGATGTTCCAGGTCGGGCGCGCTACCTCGACGCCCAATAGCCCGCCGAGGCCGGCAAAACTATCGGCCATAAAGTAGAAATATTTGAAAAAGCCAAGCACACTCAAGTTGATGGCGACGCTGAGCATGAGGAACAGCCGGCGCTTTTTCTGGCTCGTCGCGCCGGCAATGATCAGCCCGGAGAAATAGTCGAAGGTGATCGAGGCGAACAGCAGCGCCAGGAAATCGAAGCGCCAAAAGCCATAGAAGATGATGCCGGCGATGAGGATCAGCCACAGCCGCGGCTGGCGCGGGAGTACCCAGTAGAGCGGGATAACAACGGCGAGAAAGACGAAAAAGGTCAGGCTGTTGAAGATCATCGCGCCGGCACCTGCGCGACTTCAGCGTCTATTGCCGGTCCAAGCGCTGCGGCCACGGCAATATGGCCGGGTTCCTGGAAGTGCATGAAATCAAGTTCGGGATCGCCGCCGGTGCGGGTGGCGGCCTTGGTCCCCCACAACGGCCCGGGGACGATAGCGTCGATATTGACGAATACCGCGCCATGGCGCGCCGCTATGGCGGCGGTATCGGCCTTGAACCGGGCATAATCGGCGGGTGCATAGGGCGGGGTCACATCCTGGCGCAGTGGCGGGATATAGGTGATGACCCTTGTGCCATGGCCCGCCGCATCGGCGAGCATGGCATCGAGCGCCGCCAGATTGGCAGCATAGATATCGGGAATGATCGGCCGCACCGTCTGGGCATTCACGTTGAACAACCAGTTGCGCAACATATACACCTGGATGTCGATCTGGCCGCGAGCTTTTTCGCGCATTGTCTGGAAGCCGCAACAAGCTTCGAGGGCGCGCGTGATCGCGGCTTCTGACCGGTCCTGCAGCGATGGCGTGTGCGCGGCGGTCCCGGTTGCATCCTTTTCCCCGGCCGGCAGACCGGCAAGCGTGCGGCGCCCGGCTGCGGTCGATCGCAGCGTTGCAGCGATGTCGGGCCGCCGGGCAACCGGCACGAGAATGTCGCGGACAGCGCCTTCGCGTGTGTCATCGAGAAACAACGGCACCACCAGCACATCGATATGCCGATCCTGCCGTTGAAACAGCCAGGCGAGGTGAAATTCGGTCAGCGAGGCGTTGGGAAAGCTCATCGCCTGGACTTCGATGCGCTGCGGGCGCAGCCGGCGCGCCAGGACAATGGGGGCGGTCACATCATCAGGTTCGGGCTGGTTGATCGAATGGAGTTGCGAATTGCCGAGCCACAGGATTTGTTTCGGCAAGGCGCGGCGACGGGCGGGGCCGAGGCATTGCGGCGCTTCATCGATGCTGCCGCAAAAGATCTTGTCGCCGTCATAGCTGCCGTAGACCGCTTTGGTGGCATCACCCAGGGCCAGGTCTTCAAAGGCGGGCGCGGTGCTGGCGACCCAATAACTCAGCCCGATCGCGACCAGCAGGCCGATGAGGATCGCCCAGAGCGGCCCGGCAAGCGCGCTGTGCTGCGGAGGGGAAGGGCGAGGGTCGGGCAAGGCGCGGGGTTCCGGGGTGGGAATGACGCGCCGCTTTAGGTCGTGAACGCCTGAATGGCCAGTGCGGCGTGCAACAGCCTGCAACAGAAGTTGAAATAATCGAAAAGTCTGAAAAAATGGTCGACCTTTTCGGCTTGTAAAAATGAAAGCGCCCTTTTACTTTCCCGGCATGGCGATGGAGGCTCCGCCGGAAGAGGTTTACCTCTTCGTGGCCGGCACGCGCCCCGAAGCTGTGAAGCTTGCTCCGGTATTATTGGCGTTGCGAGCGCGCGGATTGGCGACAATGCTTGTCGCAACCGGGCAGCATCGTGAATTATTTCACGAAACCCTTGCCGGTTTCGGGCTGTTGGCCGATCATGATCTTGCCATCATGCAGCGTGTTCAGTCACCGGCGGATGTCATTGGCTTGCTGGTGCCGGCGCTGACATCGTTTTTTCAGGAACGGCGCCCGTCAGCGGTCATTGTGCAAGGCGATACCGCATCGGCGCTGGCGGGCGCGATGGCGGCGATCTATGCGCGCTGCTCGCTGATCCATGTCGAAGCGGGGTTGCGCACCGGGCATCACGAGCCGTTTCCCGAAGAAATGCATCGCCGGTTGATTGCGCAAATGGCCGATGTGCATTTTGCACCGACCGCATCGGCGCGGGCGGCGCTGCTGGCCGAGGGGATTGCGGACGCTGCGATCCATGTGACGGGCAATACCGGAATCGATGCGCTGCGGCTGGTCGAGGCGCGGCTGGAGCGCGACCCGGATTTGGCGGCGGCGATGGCGGCGCGCTTTGCCGGCGTGGATTTTCAGCGGCCGGTGTTGCTGGTGACGGTGCACCGGCGGGAGAATCACGGGGTTCGGCTGGCGGCGGTGCTGACGGCGCTGAAGGCGCTCGCGGGCGAGGCGGAGATAGTGTTGCCGGTGCACCCGCATCCGGCGGTCGCGGGGCCGGTACGGGCGGCGCTTGGCGGGATGCCGGGGGTGCATTTGTTGCCGCCGCTCGATTATCCGGCGTTCGTCTGGCTGATGCGCCGCGCGACCCTGGCGCTGACCGATTCGGGCGGGGTGCAGGAGGAAGCGCCGGCGTTGGGCCTGCCGGTGCTGGTGTTGCGCGATGTGACCGAGCGGCAAGAGGGGCTGGCGAGTGGCAATGCGCGGCTGGTCGGGACCGATGGGAGGGAAATTCTGGCAGCGGTGCGCGCCGTGATGGCCGATGCGACGGTGCTGGGGCGAATGAGCGAGGCGGCGCTGCCTTATGGCGCGGGGGATGCCTCGGCGCGGATTGTGGACGTTATGCTGGCGGCATTTGGCGGGGCGCGGTTGGCGGCGGAATAGGGCGTTGGCAATTGTTAGGCTTACGGCTGCTTTTGGTGGTGAGCTGCCGTGCAGCGCGGTTTCTTATTTGGGTTTAACCACAAGCATAGCCGCAATCGGCGGCATTTCGTCCGGCGTGTAATTGCCATCCTCGGTTTCGACAGCGAGCCTCATTGCGACCTCGCCGCGCGGAAGATTGCCGTAGTCTAGATCAAGAAGCAGGTGGTTCCCGCTGCGTCCCCGCAGCGTGATTGTGCCAACCATCTCAGCCCAGTCGTAGGAAGAGTGCGCAGGAAACTTATATCCGTAACAAGCCATGATGGCTTGCGGCAGCATCATCGTAAATTCTTGGTTTGTGTTATTTTTTAGCCACTCGCATGTTTGAGCGGCAACCGGTTGGGTCGAATGCTGGCATCCCCAAGACCACATCGTATCGGGCGAGTGATCAAAACCCCAATGGAATTCGACCCAACGCCTCTCGCGCGGATTGTCAGATTTTGCAGGAACCGCCGTCTCGAACTTTTGAATGACACCGCAGAGCATGGTTGCGGCCATAGCGGGCTGCGCGCTCAAGAGTGGCACGGTTGCAAAAAGGCCGAAAACGATCTTCATCCTCTCGTTATGCCACTGTAGCCGCATGTCCGCTACTGGGGCGGAAGCTGACATAGCCGGAGCGGCACGTCAAGCCGCTAGAGTGCGCTGTGCGCCCAGCGTTTGCATCATCATGATGAAGCTGGGGAAGCTGGTCGCAATCGGTGTGGCGTCGTCGATGGTGACGGGGGCCTTGGTGTGGAGGCCCAGCACGGCAAAGCTCATGGCGATGCGGTGATCGAGGTTGGCGGCGACGGTGGCGCCGCCGGGGCGCTTTTCGCCGGCGCTGCCGGTGATGATGAGGCCGTCAGGAAGTTCTTGCGCGCGAATGCCGCAGGCGGTGAGGCCGGTGGCCATGACGGTGATGCGGTCTGATTCCTTGACGCGTAGTTCTTCGAGGCCGCGCATGGCGGTGGTGCCCTGGGCGAAGGCGGCGGCGATGAACAGGATCGGGTATTCGTCGATCATGCTGGCGGCGTCTTCGGGGGGGACTTCGATGCCGGTCAGCGCGCTGTGGCGGACCACCAGGTCAGCGACGGGTTCGCCGCCGACCTGGCGCTGGTTGGTGAGCGCGATGTCACCGCCCATGGCTTGCAGGGTTTTGACAAGGCCGGCGCGGGTGGGGTTGAGGCCGACATTGGTGATGGTGATGTGCGAGCCGGGGACGATGAGCGCGGCGACCATCGGGAAGGCGGCCGACGACGGGTCACCGGGGACGGTGATGATCTGCGGTTTGAGTTCGGCTTCACCTGCAAGGGTGATGACGCGACCGGCAGGCGTGATTTCGACCGACAGGTTGGCGCCAAAACCTTGCAGCATCCGCTCGCTATGGTCGCGGGTCGGGGTCGGTTCGATGACGATGGTGTGGCCCGGGGTGTTGAGGCCGGCGAGCAGCACCGCGGATTTGACCTGCGCCGACGCGACCGGCAGCGTGTAGCGCAGCGGCACCGCGGGGCAGAGGCCGGTCATGGTCAGCGGCAGGCGGCCGCCGGGGCTGGCGGCGAAACTGGCGCCCATCAGTGACAGCGGATCGATGACACGGCCCATGGGGCGGCGCGACAGGCTGGCATCGCCGATGAAGGTCGCGGTGATCGGGTGGCTGGCGATGAGGCCCATGAGCAGCCGGGTGCTGGTGCCGCTGTTGCCCATGTCGAGCGCGGTTTGCGGCTGGAGCAGCCCGCCGACACCGACACCATGGACGTGCCATATGTCACCCTTGCGTTCGATCTGTGCCCCCATCGCGGTGAGCGCGGCGGCGGTGGCGAGCACATCTTCGCCGGTCAGCAGCCCGGTGATGACGGTTTCACCGACCGCGAGCGCGCCGAACATGAGCGCGCGGTGGCTGATCGATTTGTCGCCGGGAACGGTGACAATGCCACTGAGCGGGCCGGGCGCGGTGAGGGTGAGGCTCGTATTCATGCGGCGCTGCTTTGACAGCGGCGACGGCGTGTGGCAATCGCCCGGCTTTCCGGGATGGTGCGTAAGCCCTGCCAAAACCCCCGGTCACGGAGAATCTTGTGGTCAAGGCTGAATGGGGCACCAAGCGTGCCTGCCCGAAGTGCAATACCCGCTTTTATGATCTGACGAAGGAAGAGCCCGTCACCTGCATCGCCTGTGGCTTTGCGTGGATGCCGGAACCTGTCCTGAAATCCAAGCAGACGACGCCGTTTGAACAGGCCAAGCCATCGGCCCAGACCGAAGGCGGCGAAGGCGGCGATTCGGTCGATGAAGATCTCGATCTCGATGCCGCCGAAGATGCTGAAGCGCCAGATGTCGACCTGGGTGACGATGATGACCTGGGCACGGTCGTCGTGAAAGGCGAAGACGAAGAAAGCTGATCGCGGCGTTTTCGCGCTGCGTGCGACACGAAAAACCCGATAATCCCGTTGGCGCGGGGTTATCGGGTTTTTTATTGTCGTGGTGCGGGGGGCGCGCCAGTCGGCTCCGGAGCGGATTATTCGAATAATCAGCGCCGTCGGCGGCGCCAATGTCGAAAATCGCTTGCACCCTTTGTGGCTTTGTCTTAACTCGCGCCTCCTTCTCCGGGCCAGCCCGGCGGAATGACGGTCGTGGGGCGTTAGCTCAGCTGGGAGAGCGCTACGATGGCATTGTAGAGGTCAACGGTTCGATCCCGTTACGCTCCACCAACCGTCACAAGTGAAAGGGCGCTTCCGGCAACGGGGGCGCCTTTCGCGTTTGTGGCGGTGCGCGTTACCGGCCGGCAGCCGAACGCGCGGGTTCCTCCGACAATTGCGTCAGACTTGCTGCGGTCGAATCACCACCGGCGTCCTTCCCGATCAGGCTAAGGCCATATTCAGAGGCCACAACCGTTGCCAGATCGTGTCCGCTCGTTGCCATCAGGCTGCGTAGTTCGGCGATCTTCACATCGACGAGAAAGCGATACCACAGCCCCTGCAGGCCGTGGAACGCCAGCCCCTGCCAGCCATCCAGAAACCCCAGCAGCACGACATAACGGAACAGGAAATACAAAAGCGGCCGCAACCCGAGCGGCAGGCGGGCATAGATATTGTCCTTCACCCAGCGTTTGCGCCGCGCCTGGGGGCTAAGGTTGCGCATCGCTGCGGTGCTGGCATCGCGGGTCAGTTGGTCGATCGCTTCACGCGTTGCATAGCCATTGTGCTTTGTGGTCCACCAGCCAACGCTGTTGAGATTGATATCCGCAATATCACCGGCAACATGGCTGATCGGGCCATCGACCAGCACATGTTCGTCCATCCAGCGATTTTCTATGCGACCCTTGCCAGCGCGCCACAACCGCAGGATTTCGACCGGATAAATGCCGCCCCAACGGATATGGCGGCCAAGGAAATGGATGGCGCGGTTGATCGTCACCCCGGCTGCCGGACCAGGGGCTGCGAAAAACGCCTGCAATGCGGTCGCCAGCGGTGCCGTGACGATTTCATCGGCATCGAGCCGCAAGATCCAGTCGCTGGTGATCATGGCATGGTCGAGCGCCCAGTTGAACTGGCTGGCGTGGTTGACCCATTGGTGGTGGAGCACCTGCGCTCCGGCGGCGGCGGCAAGCGCGCAGGTCGCATCGGTCGATCCGCTATCGACAACGATGATGCGTTCGGCGAGCTCACTGACCGAAGCGATACAGCGATCAATGTGGCGCGCTTCGTCCAGGGTGAGGATGATGACGGTCAGGCTGGCGGTCATGCGGCGATCGCCACAGCTGCGGGGGGGCTGCCGCGGGCCCCGGCCAGTAGCCAATGGTAAAAGTCCAGCATCTGATCGGCTATCCCTGCCCAGCCAAAGGCCCGCGCGGCATGGCCATGGCCACGCGCCCCCATGGCCAGCCGCGCTTCGGGTGGCAGCAGCATAGCGGTCGCCAGCGCGGTTGCGATGCTGGCCGGATCGCTGGCGACATGCCAACCAGCGCCGGTTGCGGGCAGCAGTGCCCAGGGCGTGCCAAGGCTGGCGATAACGGGCAGGCCATGCGCCATGGCTTCCGCGACAACAATGCCGAAATTTTCGGAAAAACTCGGCAGGATGAACAGATCGGCGGCAGCGAACAACGCCGCCTTGTCAGCTTCGGCCACGGCAACGCCCAAGCTGATCCGTGCAGCCGGGCCGGCCGCTGCGATCGCGCTTGCGAGCCGGGCACGATGGCCATCGGTATCAGGCCCATGGATGGCAAGAGTCCAGTCGGCAAAGCGCGGATCAGCCGCAAGTGACTGCCAGGCTGTGATCAGCCCGAGCAGGTTCTTGACCGGGTGCAGCCGCGACATGACCAGCACGGTGCGTGTTTTCGCCGTCAACCGGAAGTGTCGGTCGGGCATGACAGCGGGACAATCAACCCCGTTGGCGATTATGGCTACCGGCTGGCCGGGCAGGCGGGCGCGGATACTGGCTGCTTCGGGTGGCGCTGTAGCGTGCAGCCCAGCCGCCCGCCGCAACAGCCGGTGTTGATAAAGCGGCCAGGCGAGGCGTTTTTTCCAGGCGCGATGCGCCAGCGCCCAGGGCTCCAGCATGCCGTGCGGACTGATGACCAGTGGCAGATGCTGCGCCGCGGCCGCGCGGCAGGCCGCAAAATTGCCCGGGCTCCAGATGCCATTGTCATGGACAATCTGGCACTGTGTGGCGGCAAGCGCAGCGGCAAAGCCATAGCGCGGCAGGCCGAGCCGCCTGTCAATCGGCACAAGGTGGCTTGCAACCAGTCCCGGATCGGGCAGCAGCATCGCCTCTGGGGGGTGGCCGTGGTCACCGGCGAGCAACGTCACCTCGGCCCCGGCGCGCGCCATTGCCTCGCACAGCGACCGGCAAGAGCGCGACGGGCCGCCATTATCAATACTGATGTCGGTGATGGTCTGTACAACGCGCAAAGGAGTCATGCCGGCACCGGGGCGAGCGGCACGACGCGCACCGACGCGCGGGGGTGCATCGCACATAGCGCGACCATGCAGCCGGCCAGCACCCATGACATGGCGATGGCCTGGAATGTCCCCATGGCGACCACCAGAATACCCGAAACGGCGGGTGTGAGCACCGACAGCCCCGGGTCATGGCGGATAACGCGCGTCGCCATGATGGTCAGCCACAAATACCAGCCCAGAAACAGCGAAAGCCCGATGATGCCGATTTCCGAAATGAAACGCAGATATTGTGTCTTGGCAACGAACACATTGCCCTCGGCATAAAGCGCAAATAGCGGATCGAGAAAAGGCGTGGCATAAAGATGGGCGTTGCCCACCCCGACGCCGGCAATTGCGGCCTCGGGCGAGGATTCCAGCCACGACAGGATCGTCTTGTCGAAATCTTCAAGGGCGCCATCGCTATTGACGCGCTCGATCGTGCGGTTGGCGATAATGTCGATGACCGGGATGCCGCTGGCCTGGAGCGCGCCGAACAACAGCAGCATCGGCACGACAAGCACTGCCAGAACGCCGAGCAACTGGCGGCCCGAGCGCGCAATGCGCACCCCGAAAAGCCAGCATGCCGGGATCAGCGCGGGCGACGCGATCACCCACAAGCCAATGCCGCTGGTTGAAACCGTGGCCAGCAGGGTGAGGAACAGGAACCCCCAGAGCAGCAGCAAGCGCCCCGTCGCCGGCCGCGGCGCCACCAGCGCGACGCTCTGTATTGCGATCAGCGCGACGACAATGGCGATGCCAAGATCGCGCGGTTCACCGGCAAAGGAGTTCATCCGGTAGATGTTGAGTGCATCGAGCACATAGGATCCGCTGCGCGCTTCGGCATAACCGCCACCCAGCGCATTGCCGAAAGAGCCGATTGGCAGCGGATTATTGCCGGTGGCGTACCACACCAGCAATTGCAGCCAGCCGATTACCCCCATGACAACCACCCCGGCGACATAGACGCGGCCGAGGCGCAGGACTTCACCCGGTTCGCGGACCAGCATCGGGTACAGCACCACGGGACTGGCCGAGAACAGAAACAGCAAAATCTGGATGATGGCGCGCGCGTTGGGGCCGCGAAGCCCTTCGGTGGTGATGCGCAACTGCGGGAAAATACCAAGCTGGAGCAGCGACCACAGCACGGCATATAGCAGAAATGCCGCATACAGCGGCCAGGCGGCAATGGCGGTGGGCCGCAGCCCCGGCTGGGTCAGGCGGACAAGCGTGACCAGCAGCAAGCCGGCGAGCGACAATTGATAGACGGTGATGCGCAGGCCGACATCGATATCCAATCCGTTCCACGGCATGAAGAACACCGATGCCAGCATCGCGGCGCGCGGGTTCACCACAGCCAGCGCTGTGAACAGCGCAAAGATGATGAGGACGGCAATGACCGCCATGATCAGGTTTGGGCCAAGCGGTCGCGCAGCCCATCTATCGTCGCTGCGGGATCGGCGAAGCGACGGGCGAGGAGGCGCAAGGGGCCGATGAGGCGATCAGTGGGCGCGGGCGGGCGGCCAAGCGCCTTGGCCTTGTAGCGGGCGGTGTCGATATTCATCGCTTCGGCAAGGCGGCCGCTGCCGGTGATGGTATCGCCATAGAGCCGAAACGCGCCAAGCTGTTCGGGCACGTTGCGGAAACGCGCCCCCTTGAGCGCCATGTCGACGAGCAATTCGCCATCCCAGCAGGTGCGATTGGCGATGTTGAAGCCGGGGAATACCGCTTTTTTGAAGAAATGCCCCTGCTGGACAAAGGTCATCGCGCCGTAGCCGAGATCGGTCAGGCTGAACCGGCTGGACTTCATCTGGCGGCGGGTGCTGCCATCGGCATTGATCAGGATGCCATTGCCAAGGATGGAATCGATCTCGGGATTTTGCGCAAAATGGCGCGCGATGGTTGCGAGCGCACCGGGCAGCAGCAAGTCGTCGGCGTTGATATAGCCGAAAATGTCGCCAGTGGCGGCGGCAAAGCCTTTGTTCAGACCATCGGCGGGGCCTTTGTCGGGGTCGAGCAACACGGTGGTGATCTGGTGGCAGCGCGCTTCGATAATGGCGCGACTGCCATCGGTGGAGCCGGGATCGACGATGATATAATCAAGATTGGCATAGCCTTGATCGACAATCGACGCGATGGCGGCGTCAAGAAAACGCGCCTGGTTGAACGACAGGGTAACGATCGAGATGCGCGGGAGCGACATTGTCAAATGGCGCGGCGACGGCGCGGCAGAGCGAGCGCAAGGATGACGCCAAAAAACAGGCCGAGACCGACGGCGATGACCAGCGTCGGCAATTGGCGCGGTGATGCTGGCGTATTGCCGGCCGTGGCAATGCCAAAGGGTTCGGCAGCATAGGCGGCAGGATTGCGTGACATCATCTGGCGCTGCTGTTGATCGGACAGGGTGGCGAACAAGGCCTGGCGATGATCGGCAAGCGTCACGGTCGGCAAGCGCTGGTTGAGATAGGCGATGTTGTTGGCGGTGCGCGCCAGCGTGCGGTCGCGCAGCCAGGCATCAACCGTCACATGCAGCCGGGTCAGGAAGGCGATGGCAAAGGCCCTGTCGGTATTGGCGAGCCGGATCGTTGCAATCGGCGTCTTGGCGGTCTGTTCAAGCGCGACATTGGCGTTGATCCAGGCTTGCAGACGCGCGGCATCGGGGGGTGTCCAGTCCGCTATGGGAACGCCGAGGAGGCGATACAGCCCTCGCGCCAGGCTGTCGGCAAAGCCACCCGGATCATGCCATTGCCGCGCTTGCGCATCCCATTCGAGCGAAAACACCTTGTGCATCAACGCCGCATCACCGGCGAGCCGGATGGCGACTTCGCGGGTGTAAAGGCCTTCGGTGTAAAGCCGGAAAGGGGTTACCGGGATCGCTTCCAGCGTCGCGCCGGTCAGCGTGGCAAGGTTGGTCAACGCCCCGAGGCTGCTCGATTCGCGTGCCGAGGTCGGTGCCGGAGCAACATGGAGTTCGGCGGCATAGCGGTAATCGGCGGTCCGCAGCCAGACGATCGCGACCAGCAGCGCTACGGCCGTCACCAGCGCGACAAGCCATAGCCGGGCCCGCACGGTTGCCACTGCCGCGGCCAGCCAGTCGCGCCGCAGCCGGGCATCATGCGCTTGTTCGTCGGCAACCGCGGCGGCAATGCCTTGAGCCTGTGTCTGCGGTAGTACGCCTGTCATCATGTCCCCGAAGTCGCTGCGTCGTCGCCTCGCCCCAACTGGCACAAAGCGTTTGCCGGGTCCATCATCATGCCCGCGCCGCGATGCCCTCACAAAGCGTGCGGATCAGATCGCGGCCATGGGTGACAGCGCGCCAGCCGGTGGCCAACTTCAGCCGATCGGCATCGACAGGAATATCGGCAGCCGGGCCCTCGCCTCGTTGGATAACGATATGGCCCGCTGGGTCTCGCTTGAAATATTCAAAGGCATGGGCGGCAATTTCAGCAGCGCCAAGCTGGTGGCCGCTGCCGATGGCGAGATCGAGCGGACGCGGCAGTGCCGCCAATCGCGCGATGGCGTCGACATATTCGGCGGTCCAGCCCCAGTCGCGCGGGCCGGGATCGATGATGTCCTGCGGCGTCACCGGTTCATCCTGCGCCGCTCGAAAGGCTGCCAGCGCCAGTGTGGCCGGCAGGCTGTCGGGCGGGCCCAGCCGCGAATCATGCGCGGCAAGAATGGCATTGACGGCGCGGCGGCCATCGTCGCGGCGATACCCCGTAACGGTCTTTGCTTGCGCCAGCAGCGCCGGATGCCGGCGCAGCACGTCATAATCGACAATATGGGCGAGGCCGGGCGCGCGCGGCGCAGCGGCCGCATGGGCAAGGACATCGGCAACCAGCGCCGATTGCGCCGGGCTGCCATCGTTGACCGCATAGATTGTCGCGTCGTTCAGATCGGCGGCGAGGCGTGCGGCATCGGCGGCGCTGACGCGGTTGATAACATCGCCGATACCCAGAATCGCCGGACCATCGAGGGGGTCATCCGGATTGATGACGGCATGGATTGCAGCACCACGGGCCTGCAACAGTCGCGCCAGATAAGCGCCAACCGCGCCATTGACGCCAAGGATGATCGCATGCGCGGGCGTGCCGGGAGAAAAAGCCATGCGCGTGCCTTATCATCGCCTGCGGGTATCAGCCAAGCCAGCAGGGGATTGCGCCAGGTCATGCAACCAGCGGCGGCTCGCGGCCCGTGTTTTTGCCGGGACGTTGGAGCGGGTAGCGGGAATCGAACCCGCGCCAAGAGCTTGGGAAGCTCGCATGATACCATTTCACCATACCCGCCGGTGCGCGCCGTCCCTAGTCGCGCTGGCTGGACAGGTCAACCTATTGGTCGAAATCGGGCTGATTGCGCGGTGCGGCGGCGATAAAGGCCGGATGCGCAATGGCATGGGCATAAATCGCCATGCTGCGCGCAAAGGGGGCGGTGTCGCAGCCGGTGCGCACGGCATTGGCGATTTGTGGCACAAGGCAGCAATCGGCGAGCGTTGGCGCATCGCCAAAACAGAAAAGCCCGCCGCCGTGGCTGTCGAGCAAGCGTTCGACTCCGGCCATGCCTTCGGCGATCCAGTGGCGATACCAGCGGTCACGCGCAGCGCTGTCGGCGCCGAGTTCGGCACCCAGATAGCGCAGCACGCGCAAATTGTTGACCGGGTGGATGTCGCAGGCGATCAGATAGCTGAGTTCCAGCACCCGTGCCCGGTCGAGCGGATCGGCCGGAATCAGGCGTGGTTCGAGCCATTGGGCATCGAGCCAATCGATGATGGCAAGCGATTGGCCAAGGCTGAACCCGCTGTCATCGCTGAGCACCGGGACGGCGGCCGTGGCGTTGCGATCCGGCATGAAGGCCGGCAGCTTATGGGCATCGGCGCGGATATCGACGCCAATCGTGTCATGGGTGATGCCCTTGAGCGCCAGCGCGATGCGGACCCGATAGGATGTCGAGCTGTTGAAGAAGCTGTGCAGGGTCAGGTTCATGCCCGGCACGGTGGCGTGTGATGGCGGGTCGCGTCAAGCCGCGCATTGATGGGCGGCAACCAGCGCTGCATAGCGAGCGAATAATTCGGCGAAATGTTCGTCCATGGTGCGCACGCCGGGGGCCGCCAGCCGGGCCGCAGCGCGCAGGGCCGCCAACCGGTCGACCGCCGCCCCGATGGCACTGGCAGCACTGGCGGCATCGCCCGCCACATAGGCGAGGCCCTGGCCGGTGACGAGGTGATCTGCCGCGCTTCCTTCATCAGGTACGATGATAGGCACGCCGGAGGCACAGGCTTCGGCCTGCACCATACCGAAGGTTTCGGACGAAGAACCATGCACCGCGAGGTCGGCGCTGGCCAGCAGCCGGGCGAACCGGGCGCGGTCGGTGACCGGCGGCAGCAGCAGGATATGCGGGTTTTCGCCGATGGCACGCACCACCGGCGCCCGGCCATGGCCATCGCCGACCAGCACAAGCCCGAGCGGACGGCTGTACCCCGCCGCCGCCGCCGCCGCGATGACCAGCGGCCAGCGTTTTTCGGGCGATAGCCGGCCGATGCCGATCAACAGGGTTGCGGTTTCGGGCAGGCCGCAGCGCGCCAGCAACTGCGTGCGCAGTGCCGGGTCGCGGCGGGCGGGGCTGAAGATGCCGGGTTCCACGCCCATCGGGGTCGTTTCGGGGTGCGCCAGGCCACCCTCGCACAGCCGGCGGGTCAGGCCGGGGGAGGCGCATATGATCACATCAAACCGGGCATCGAGCCGGCGCAGGTGGCGCCAGAACCAGGCAAACCCCTTGTCGATGGTCTTGTGGCTCGCCACGCCTTCGAACCAGCGATACGCCCAGGCCGATAGCGGATCGGCGTGCATGACCAGCGCGCGCGGAGCGCGGCCCGGCCAATTGGCGACCGCGGTGGCGCTGCCCCAAGGGGATGAGGCTTCGACAAAATCGGGCTGGTGCGCGTCGAGCGCTGCGTGGATGACAGCATCGCTGTCGAAATAGAAATAGCTGCGATCAAAAGGAAAGCGCGGCGATGGAATGTTGATCATCCGCACGCCCGGGCCGATGGTTTCGACACTGTCATCGGCGCCCGGCACGATGACGGTCAGGCGGATGCCCATCGCCACCGCAGCCTGCAATTTGCGGCGGGTATAGGTCTTGATACCGCCTCCGGTGGGCGAATATAGCGCCGAAATATCGACGATATGCATCACGGCTGCTTCAATGGTCGCAAGCTGAACAGCCCATAGCGGTGCGGACTGTCAGCGCAGGGTGCAGCCCGGCAGCTTTCATCGCCGGTTGATCCGGCTGGCTTGTGACGCCGCGAGCAAAAGCCCCATAAACAAATGGGTCATGAGGATCAGACTGGCCATCATCGTCATGAGGGTGCCGATTTCGGCATCGCGGCCAATCAGGAACACCGCCAGCCCGGCAAAGACGATATCCTTGTTGGGCAGCAGCGGCAGCCGTGACACCAGCATGCGCAGGGTCGCCAGCAGCAGCCACCAGTGCAGCGCCACGCCCGGCAATGCCAGATGCCAGCACAGCGCCGCCAGCCCCGTCGTCATGCCGATGCGGACCAGATGGACATGGGCAACAAAGAACAGGTCATGGCGCGGCAGGCTGAACAGCTTTGTGCGCAGGAACAGGATTGCTGTCGATGTCAGGACAATGACGCCGACCGAAATCAGCAATGTGCGGGTTTCCAGCCCCAGATGGAGCACGCCCAGCAGCGGGTAGGCGAGGATGACCAGCAACAGGGTTACGGCATTGGCGACCATCGCCGACAGGATTGCGACGTCCTTGATCGCGGCAAAGGGCGCCGATGTCATGCCGCTGCGGCGGCGCGCCCATGTGTAGAGATATAATTCCCCGATATATCCAACGAGCAGTTCATTGCCCACCAGCTTGCGCAAAAGCGCCGAAAAACCCGACAACGGTATCCGCCAGAGCCGGCGATAAATGACCCAATCGGCTGCGGGGGCGGACAAATAGGATAGCGCAAAGACCAGCCAGAACCATGGCGACGTCGGCAGGATGGCGCGAACCTGCGCAAAATTCACCTTGCGCAGTTCAAACACGACAGCGACCAGCACCGCTGCCGATATGGCAGCGCTCAACCACCACGTCCAGCCGCGCTCGCGCATGCTGATCGGCAGTATTGCCTGAACGGGCGACGGCGCGACGATGGCGTCTTGGCTCGAAGTGCCGGAAGCCAGTTGGTACATGATTTTCACGTCCGGGAAGCGGAGATCAAGCGTATTTAGCCAAGGTTTGTGGCAGTTTGGCGTCAATGCCGGGGGCTGGCTGTCGCTACGATGAACGGCTTTGCGGCCACGACGAACGGCGTAGCCGCGTGCTTTTGGCAAGCTGTTGGAACAGGCTGGCATAATCAGCAGCGGCCTGCCCGATGGTGAAGCGCTGCATTGCCGTTGCTGCCGCCGCGCGCTTTGCTGCATCGGGCAGTGGCTGGGCCCGCAGCGCTTGCGCCAATGCTGATGTATCGCCCGGCGCCACCACGGTACCGAAACTGCCGACAAGATCGCGCATCGACACGCAGCAATCGGTGGCGACAACGGGCGGGCCGCTGGCCAAGGTTTCGACGACCGCTGCCGGCAGCGCGTCTTGGTCCGACGACAAGAGGAACACATCGGCAGCAGCGAGCCCCTGGGGCGCATCGCCATTGCCGGGCAGCGTGATGCGGCCACCAAGGCCAAGCGCGGCGAACAGCCCATCGAGGCGTTGCTGGCGGATTCGGCGAGCGAGGACGATGATGAGCCACAGGGTTTCCCAAGCCGCGGTCGAGATCGGCCCGGAGCCGGTGACTTGCAACGGCACGCCGGCAGGGGCTTGGCTGGCCATCACGCCGCTGGTGCGGCCCCTGACCAGCCGAAGGTCAAGCATTGGCGCCAGCGCGCCGCACAGACGCAGTGCGACGCGCTCGCCGCCGCCGGGTTCGAAACTGTGGAGGCAGACCATGACGACGGGCGGTTTTGGTGCCGTCATGGCAGCGGCGTCCCCGCCGTCACGATGTTGCCAGCAGATCGGCGTAGCGCGCCGCCACCCGCCCGCGCTGCAGCGCCACCAGCGCGGCGTCGATCGATCCGAGCAGCGCCGGGACAGTCGTATCGCCACGGTGGACCGCCAGCCGGACATTGGGCAGCAAGCCAAGGCCGTGGCGGGCGAGTGCGGCAAAGGCCAGCGAGCTTTTGATTCGCGCTGGCGATCGGCTTGCCCAGGTGATCACCGGGCCGCGCGCCAGTATCCGGCCATCGGCGGGACGCCAGACCCGTAAATGGTCTTCGGCGATGGCAAAGCCTTCAGCCTGAACCGCCGCCAGCGCACCGGGGGAATAAAGCCACGCCGGCGCGATGAAACCCGCGACCGGGCGGCCGATCACATCTTCCACCACCGCACGGCCGCGCCGCAACCGCGCTATGGCCTCGGCTTGTCGTCGCGATGCTTCCAGCCATGCAGGAACATCTCGACTCCAGCGTCGGCCCAGCCGCGCAGCCGCGCCTGAAAGGCCTTGTCGGCGGCCAGTGGCGACTGGTTCCAATGATCGGGCACCACCAGCATGGCAAAGCGCGCCGACCCAAGCCGCAGGTCGAGCCGTTCGGCAAGCTGATCGACCGCGCGTTCGAAGCGCGGGGCGACATCGTGGATCGAGGCGAGCAGGCGTTTGGGCATGGCGCGGCTGGCATGCGACACGCAGGGTTAGGGCGCAAGCCTCTTGCCCGAACCGGGTGGCGCGCGGCATAGCAATGGGGTGAGTGCCGTCTTTGCCCTGCCACCCTATCAGCCCGATGCCGATACAGCGGCGGTGCGCGCGGCGGTGCGGGCGTTTTTGGTGGCCAATCCGCCGCCGGCCGATGCGGTGCGCCGTGCCAATTGCTGGTCGGTGGCCGATGCGCAGTTTTCGCGCGCGCTGGGGGCGGCGGGCTTTATCGGCATGGTCTGGCCGCAGCGCTATGGCGGGCATGACCGGCCGGCGATGCATCGCTATGTCGTGCTGGAGGAATTGCTGGCCGCTGGCGCATCGGTGGGGGCGCACTGGATCGCCGACCGGCAAACCGGGCCTTTGCTGCTGCGCTATGGCAGCGAGGCGCAGCGGCGCAAATATCTGCCGGGCATGGCCGCCGGCACGTTGTTCGCCTGTATTGGCCTGAGTGAACCGGGGGCAGGGTCGGACCTGGCGGCGGTGCGGTCACGCGCGGAAAAAGTGCCGGGGGGCTGGCGGATCAACGGCCAGAAACTGTGGACGAGCGGCGCGCACCATGCCCATGCCATGCTGGCGTTGCTGCGTAGCGAAGCCGGTAGCGAGCGGCAGGTGGGGCTGTCGCAGTTTCTGATCGACCTCGATACGCCGGGGGTGACGGTGCGGCCGGTCATCGACCTTGTTGGCAACCATGATTTCAACGAGGTTTTTTTCGATGATGTGCTGGTCGGTGATGACGCGCTGGTCGGCGTGGAAGGCGAGGGCTGGCGGCAGGTGACGGCGGAACTGGCGCTCGAGCGCTCGGGGCCGGAGCGGTATTTGTCGAGCCAGGCGTTGCTGGCGGCGGTTATCGATGCAGCGCGCGGCGCCGGTGTCGACAATCCGGCGCTCAATGCCGTGATCGGCAAGCTGGTGGCCGAGCTTTGGACGCTGCGCCAGATGTCGCTGGCGACGGCGGCCAAGCTGGCCGAGGGGGGCGACCCGTCGGTGGAGGCAGCGATCGTCAAGGATCTGGGCAATGATTATGAGCAGCGCGTGCCGTTGATGGTGCAGGCGGTGCTCGATATCGACCTTGATGGCAGCAGCGAAGTGGCGCGGGTGCTGGCGCATCTGTTGCAGGTATCCCCGAGTTTTTCGTTGCGCGGCGGCACGCGCGAGGTGTTGCGCGGCATCATCGCGCGCGGGTTGGGGCTGCGGTGAGCGACATGCGAGCCCAGCTTGTGGCGAGTGCGCAGGCACTGTTTGCGACCGCGCCGGATTGGCCGACGCTGGTCGAAGCCGGGTTCGTGCAGTTGCTCGTGCCCGAAGCCGATGGCGGTTTTGGCGGTGATTGGGGGGATGCGTTCGCGGTGTTGCAGGTGGCGGGCGCAACGGCGCTGGCGCAGCCGCTGGGCGAAGCGATGCTGGCGGCGCACCTGCTGGCGCGCGCCGGTGTGGTGGCGCCGGCGGGGCTGGTGAGCATCGGCAATGGCGGCGGCGCGCTTTCGGGTGAGCGCTTTACCGGCTGGGTGGCGGCGGTGCCGTTCGGGCGCGAAGCGGCGGCGGTGCTGGCGACGGTCGATACTGGCGGCGATGATCAGGTGTTGATGCTGTTGCCGGCGGGGGCCGTGACGGCGGGAAGCAGCCCGGCGGGAGAGCCGCGTGACCGCATCGACTATGCCGGGGTGACGGCGGTGGTGCTCGGTGATGCCGATGCGACGCTCTATGGTGCGTATCTGCGGGTGGCGCAGGCCTCGGGGGCGCTGGGGGCGGCGCTTGATCTGGCGGTGGCGCATGTCAATGCGCGGGTGCAGTTCGGCAAGCCGCTGGCCAAGTTGCAGGCAGTGCAACAGGCGCTGGCGGTGCTGGCGAGTGAAGCCGCGGCAGTGACCATGGCGGGGGCGGCAGCGGCGGCGGCGCTCGATGCCGGTGGCGGGGCCTTCGAGATGATGGCGGCCAAGCTGCGCACCAACATGGCGATCCACAAGGGGGTGGCAATTGCGCACCAGGTGCATGGCGCGATCGGGTTCACGCAAGACTATCCGCTGCACCCGCTGACGCGGCGGCTGATGGGTTGGCGTTCTGAATTTGGCGGGGACAAATGGGCGGAATTGCTAGGGGTGGTGGCGCTGCATGAAGGCGGTGCCGGGGTGTGGAGCGAGATTACGCGGTGGGGAGATGGCTGAACAGCAACCGTGGCTTCGATTGCCGAATTGTCACGCATCGCTTGGTGCGGCCGTACCGTCGCCCTGCTTCTGACGTCGGCGTACTGGTCATCGCGCGACCAGCCAGTGGTTGGCCATAACGTATCGCGGTCGACGGCTGGAAAATCGTATCAGGCCCTCCTCTGCTGAAGTTGCAGCGCCGTTACCCCGGACAAGGGTGGCATTGCGCGGCGGCAAAGTACGCGGTGACGGTTAGCCATAATGTACTGGTCGTCGCGGCAAAGCCCTGATTGGTGCACTGCTACGCGCTGCCGGCCTTGATGCGATCAAGCCATGGGCGGAACGGAAAGGCAAATTGCTGGAGAATCGAAAGGCGGCGGCGGTCGTCTTGGCCAACGACTGCCGATTCACCCTCGCGAAAGGTGCCGAAGATACGGTCGAGCAGGATCAGGCAATTGGCATAATTGCAGCGGGTGTCTTCAAAACTGAGCGCGGTATGATGCAGGCTGTGATGCCGGATCGTCGTGAAGAAAAAGGCATACCAACGAGGTGGGTCGGACCGCACATTGGCGTGTGCAAAGAACGATATGGCGCCCATTGTATTAAAGGCAGCAAACATTGCAGCCTTGTCGAAATCGAAAAGTGCGAGGACGCTCAAGCTGATCAGAAACAACTCGATCGGATTGCCGACAAAGCCCTTCATTGCGTTCAATTGCGTGACATGGTGATGCGGCGCGTGCGTCGACCACAACAAGCCATTGTCATGCATCAACCGATGCATCCAGTATTGGCCGAACTCCCCGAGCACAATCACCAGCGCAACCTGCGCGAGAAATGGCAGACCTGTGACCCATGGCGTCGCAATGCCCAGCGCCGTCTTGGCCGCGGTCATCGGGTCTTCGGCGAACGTTGTGGTCAGCCACGTAATCGCTGTGGCGTTCAGCGCGACGTAGAACAAATCCGTCGCCAGTTCGCGCTTGTTGATGCGCCAGCCCGCGTGGCGCTCGTTCAGCCGTTCGAGCATTTGTACAAACGCCAGCACGACAAAGCCGACCAACATCAGGGTCCACCATTGATCGACCCAAGATGATGGGGCGTTTGCCCAGAACAACAGGATCGCCGCGATTACCGCGGGCGGCATCAGATCGAACACCATTTGCTTCATGCGCTTGCCCCCGCAAATGAGTGTGACGATCACAGATTCACAGACGATTATTCCTGAGCAATCGCTGCTTGATTTTCACACCGGGACGAAATTAACCATTTTGGAAGCGACACGCAAGGCCGGGGTCGGGACTTGCCGGGGCGCCGCTAGCACGCGAGGGCGCTGATCATTGCCAGCACTTCGGCAGCACGGGATTTGTGACAGATCAGCAAGTCGGGGAGCAGCGGATCGGCGCGGTTGTAGATCAGCGGTGCGCCATCCACCCGGCTGGCGTGCAGGCCGGCGGCCAGCGCCACGGCGGCGGGGGCACAATTGTCCCATTCATATTGCCCGCCGGTGTGGAGATAGATATCGGCCTCGCCGCGCAGCACGGCCATCGCCTTGGCGCCGGCGCTGCCCATCGGCACGAGTTCGGCGCCGAGTTTTTCGGCGACGGCAAGGGCTTCGGCCGCCGGGCGGGTGCGGCTGACCAGCATGCGCAGCGGCAGTCCTTCGGGGCGGAGCAGCGGCGGAAATTCGGTGCACAGGCACAGGTTGAGCGCCGGCAATGCCACCGCGCCCTGGGCAGCGACGCCATCGATGGCGAGGCCGACATGCACCGCCCAATCGGCGCGGCGTTCGCCATATTCGCGGGTGCCATCCAAGGGGTCGACGATCCAGATGCGGCGGGCTTTCAGGCGGGCGGGATCGGCGGCTTCCTCTTCTGACAGGATGGCGTCATCGGGGCGTTCACGGCGCAGGGCATCGAGAATCAGCCGATTGGCCTGAGCGTCGCCGGCATCACCGAGCGCCTTGTTGGCGCCGGCTTCGCTGTCGGGCCCGGCTTCGGTTTGCAGGCGCAACAGCAATTTGCCGGCGGCAGTGGCGAGCGCCCGGGCCAGCGCAGCGTCGTTCATGCGATCAGCCTTTCAACGATCAGCGCGGCGGCTGCATCGGCCGACATTTTGGTGGTGTCGATGCGGATTTCGGGCGTTTCGGGCGCTTCATAGGGGCTGTCGATGCCGGTGAAGTTTTTCAACTGGCCGGCGCGGGCCTTTTTGTACAGGCCCTTCACATCACGGGCTTCGGCGGCGGCGAGGGTCGTATCGATGTGGATTTCGATGAATTCGCCCGGCGCCATCATGTCGCGCACCATCTGGCGTTCGGCGCGGAACGGCGAGATGAAGGCGGTGATGACGATCAGCCCGGCATCGGTCATCAGCCGCGCGACTTCGCCGACGCGGCGGATGTTCTCGATGCGGTCGGCATCGGTGAAGCCCAGATCCTTGTTGAGCCCGTGGCGGACATTGTCCCCATCGAGCAAAAACGTGTGGCGGTTCATCCGGTGCAGGCGTTTTTCGACCGCATTGGCGATGGTCGATTTGCCGGCGCCCGATAGCCCGGTGAGCCAGAGCACCGCGGCCTTCTGGTTTTTCAGCCCGGCATGGGCGGCGCGGTCGACATCGCTCGCCTGGAGATGGATATTCTGCGAGCGGCGCAGCGCGAAATTGAGCATGCCGGCAGCAACGGTGGCGTTGGTGATGCGATCGATGAGGATGAAGCCGCCAAGCTCGCGGCTATCGGCATAGGGTTCGAAGACCAGCGGCGCCGAGGTGGTGAGTTCGACGACGCCGATAGCGTTGAGATCGAGCGATTTTGCCGCCAATTGTTCGAGCGTGTTGACGTTGATCTGATATTTGGGTTGCTGGATGGTGGCGTTGACCGTCTGGGTAGCGAGTTTCAACGCGTACGAACGCCCCGGCAGCAACGATTCATCGGCCATCCAGACGAGCGTTGCCTCGAACTGGTCGGCAACCTGTGGCGGCGCATCGGCGACCGAAATCACATCGCCGCGCGAGCAATCGACTTCATCGGCGAGCGTCAGCGTGATGGCTTCACCGGCGCCGGCGCTGGACAAGTCACCGGCCAGCGTGACGATGCGGGCGACGCTGGTGATGCGGCCCGAGGGCAGGATGCGGACTGTGTCACCCGGCGCGATCTGCCCGCTGGTGATGGTGCCGGCAAACCCACGAAAATCGAGATCGGGGCGGTTGACCCATTGCACCGGCAGGCGAAACGGCCGCGCCAGATCGGCATCGGCGGTGATTTCGACATTTTCGAGCCAAGGCAGCAGCGGCGGCCCGGTGTACCACGGCGTGTTGCCGGATTTTTCGGTGATGTTGTCGCCGCCGAGCCCCGAAATCGGGATGGCGGCGATGTCGCCCAGGCCGATTTCGGCGGCAAAGGCGCGGTAATCGGCAACGATGGCGTCGAATTTGCTTTGGTCGAAGCCGATCAGGTCCATCTTGTTGACCGCCAGCACGACATGGCGAATGCCGATCAATTTGGCCAGATAGCTATGCCGCCGGGTCTGGGTGAGCACGCCCTTGCGCGCATCGATGAGCACGATGGCGACATCGGCAGTCGAGGCGCCGGTGACCATGTTGCGGGTATATTGTTCATGGCCCGGACAATCGGCGATGATGAACTTGGTGCGATCGGTGGCGAAAAAGCGATAGGCGACATCGATGGTGATGCCCTGTTCGCGCTCGGCAGCCAGCCCATCGACGAGCAGTGCGAAATCAATGGCCTGGCCTTGCGTGCCAACACGTTTCGAATCGGCTTCGAGCGCTGCCAACTGGTCATCGAAAATCTGTTTCGAATCATAGAGCAACCGGCCGATCAGCGTCGATTTGCCATCGTCGACCGAGCCGCAGGTGATGACGCGCAGCAGGTTCTTGGTCTGCTGGGCTTCGAGATAGGCATTGATATCGGCTGCGATCAACGGATCGGGGGTAAAGGCAATGGCCATCAGAAATAGCCCTCCTGCTTCTTTTTCTCCATGCTCGCGGCCTGATCATGATCGATGGCGCGGCCCTGGCGTTCCGACGTGGTGGTGAGCAGCATTTCCTGGATGACCTGGGGCAGGGTTGTCGCGGTCGATTCCACCGCGCCTGAAAGCGGGTAGCAGCCCAAGGTGCGGAAGCGGACGGATTTGATGGTCGGCTGGATATCCTTGATGGGGAAACGGTCATCATCGACCATGATCATCAGGCCGTTATAATCGATGACCGGGCGCGGCGCCGCGAGATAGAGATCGACGATCTCGATGCCTTCCTGGTGGATATATTGCCAGATATCGAGCTCGGTCCAGTTCGAGATCGGGAACACCCGGATCGATTCGCCGCGAGCATGGCGGGCATTGTAGAGCCGCCACAATTCCGGGCGCTGGGCTTTCGGGTCCCAACGATGGCCGGCGCCGCGAAAGCTGAACACACGTTCCTTGGCGCGGCTTTTTTCCTCGTCGCGCCGCGCGCCACCGAAAGCTGCATCAAAGCCATGATGATCGAGCGCCTGTTTCAGCCCTTGCGTCTTCCACAGATCGGTATGGACCGACGAACCATGGTCGAAGGGGTTGATGCCGGCGGCTTTGGCCTCGGGGTTCTGCCAGACCAGCAATTCCATGCCGGCCTCGCGCGCTGCCTTTTCACGCAGCGCATACATCGCCTTGAATTTGAACGTCGTATCGACATGCAGCAGCGGAAATGGCGGCACCGCCGGAAAAAAGGCCTTTTTGGCCAAGTGCAGCATCACGGCAGAATCCTTGCCGATCGAATAGAGCATCACTGGCCGTTCGGCCTCGGCGATGGTTTCGCGCAGGATATGGATGCTTTCGGCTTCGAGCCGCTGCAAATGGGTGAGATGCCTTGACATGAGGCCCTTCTAGCAGCGCAAATCGTCACGAGTCGCGCAAAATTCTTTAGGGAACGATGGAAAACCTTGCATTAGACTGCGCAAAATCAATCACCGGTAAAATTGGCGGGGCGTTTTTCGAGCAAGGCGGCAACCGCCTCGCGGTGATCGGCGGTTTCATGGACCAGCGCCTGATAGGCCGCCGACAATTCGAGTATCTCGCTCATCCGCGCCGTCTGGGCTTCGCGCAGCAGGCGTTTCGTGAGGCGCAGCGCCCGCGCCGGGTTGGCTGTTATGCGTTCCGCCAGTGCCAGCGCGGCGGGCAGCAAGTCGGCATCGGGGACAACCCGCGAGACCAGCCCGATTTCGCGGGCGCGGTCAGCGCCGAAGCGATCGCCGGTGAAGAATAGCTCGGCCGCTGTGGCATAGCCGACAACGCGGGCGAGCGACCAGGCGCCGCCATCGCCAGGCACCAGACCGGCCTTGATGAAGCTGCACGAAAACAGCGCACTCTCGGCGGCGATCCGCATGTCGCACAGGCAAGCGAGGTCGCAACCCAGCCCCACGGCATGGCCGTTGACAGCGGCAATGGCGGGGACTTCGCAATCCATCAGCGCGCGGGTGATGCGCTGGACGCCGCGGCGGTAGGTGTCACGGGTATCGGCGGGTTGCGCGCCGGGGCCGATGCCGGTTTTTTCCTGCATCGCCTTCAGATTGCCGCCGGCGGAGAAGGCGCGGCCCTTGCCGGTCAGGATGAAGGCGCTGATGGCGCGATCATCGCCGACGGCTTCGATGGCGCGGACGAAATCATCGCAGTCTGCCAGCGTGCCGATGGCATTGAGGCTGTCGGGGCGGTTGATGGTGAGGATCGCGACCTTGCCGATGGTCTCGTAGGTGATGAAATCGCCCATGTTGCTCTCTCCAACAGTTTGGCCACGGCTAGACCGGGCGGGCAAGCACCGCAAGCGCTTGCCTTTGCCGCGCGCGCGGCGATGATGCGGGCATGATGAACCTTATCTCAAATCGCCGCCGCCTGTTTGGTGGTGCGCTGGCGCTTTCCGCCATGGCAGCGCTGCCGCGACCGCTGCGCGCTGCCGAGATCGATACCGGCGATCTGAAATCGATGACCGGTGATGTCGTGCCGATTGGCCCGGCCGAGCGGGCGGCGCGGGTGGCGCGGGCGCAAAGCCTGATGGCGGGACGCGGCATGGCAGCGATTCTGGTCGAGGCGGGGTCGAGCCTGGAATATTTCACCGGGGTGAAATGGTGGCGCAGCGAGCGGTTGACGGCGGCGGTAATTCCGGCGCGCGGGCCGGTGATCATCGTCACACCGTTCTTTGAAGAACCATCGATACGGCAGAGCTTGGGGATTCCGGCGGATATTCGTGTCTGGCAGGAGGATGAAAATCCGCACGCGCTGGTGGCTGCCGCTGTCACCGGGCTCGCAGGCTCGGTCGGAATCGAGGAAACCGTGCGCTATTTCGCCAGCGATGGCCTTGCCAGGGCATTGCCCGGCGTGGCGATTGTTTCGGCCAATCCGGTGGTGCGCGGTTGCCGGATGATCAAGACGCCGACCGAACTGGCGCTGTTGCAAAAAGCCAGCGACGTGACGATTGCGGCGTTTCGCTGGGCCTATCCGCGCGTCCGCGAGGGGATGTCGCCCGAGGCGGTCGGCGCGCTGTGCATGGCGGCGATGACGGCGCTGGGCGGCCGGGCCGAAGACCCGCTGGTGCTGCTGGGTGAGGCATCGGCCTATCCGCATGGATCATCGGCGCCGCAACGGGTTCGCGCCGGTGAGGTCGTATTGATCGATGGCGGCTGTTCCGTCGGTGGCTATCAGGCCGATATTTCGCGCAGCTTCGTTCCCGGCACGGCGCCCGATGCGGTGCGGCGGGTGTTCGATACGGTGGCCAGGGGCCAGCAGATCGCCATGGCGGCGGCGCAACCCGGCGCGCCGGCGGGCAGTGTCGATGATGCCGTGCGGCGCTTTTACGAAGCGCAGGGCTATGGCCCCGGTTACCAGCGCCCGGGGCTGCCGCATCGCACCGGCCATGGCATCGGCATGGATGGCCATGAACCCGTTAATCTGGTGCATGGCGAGATGACGCCGCTGGCGCCGGGCATGTGTTTTTCCAATGAACCCGGGCTGTATTTGCCCGGCAAATTCGGGGTGCGGCTGGAGGATTGTTTTTATATGGCGACAACAGGACCGCGGTTTTTTTCAGTGCCGCCGGTCAGTCTTGAGGCGCCTTTTGGCTGAGCTTGCCAAGCCGCCGACAAGGCGGCAGTTTGTTCCCCAAGCCGAAAATCGGCATTGGGGAGAATGTGATGGGTGCGGTGACGCCAACCGAGCGTGTCAATTCCGAGCGGGTGCTGCTCTGGACGCTGCTGGTGGTTTATGTGCTCAATTTTCTCGATCGCTCGATCGTTTCGATCCTCGCCGAACCGATCAAACGCGACCTGGGGCTGAGCGATACGCAATTGGGGTTGATGACCGGGTTGGCGTTTGCGCTGTTCTATGCGGTGCTCGGCATTCCGATTGCGCGTCATGTCGACCGGCCGGGATCGAACCGGGTGTCGTTGATTTCGATATCGCTGATTTTATGGTCGCTGATGACCGCCGTCAGCGGCCTGGCGCAAAATTTCGGGCAATTGCTGCTGGCCCGCATCGGCGTTGGCGTGGGGGAGGCCGGCTGCACCCCGGCAGCGCCTTCGCTGATTTCGGATATGGTGCCGATCGAGCGGCGATCGTCGGCGATTGCCTTTTACGGGCTTGGCATCCCCATCGGATCGCTGCTCGGGGTTGCCATCGGCGGTGTGCTTGCCGACACGGTGGGCTGGCGGACGGCTTTTCTGGTGGTCGGGATGCCGGGTGTCATCATGGCCGGCGTGGTCTGGTTGCTGCTGTGTGATCCACGGCGGCGCGCGGCGGCGGTCGCGCTGCGCGCTGCTACCCCGGCAGTGCCGCAACTTTCCGCCAAGGCTGCGATTGCTGCCGT
>JBBQMB010000019.1:0-29737 GCA_038328515.1 Sphingomonadales bacterium | reverse complement strand
GGAAAGGTTCGGGAATTTCCGCAAACGGAAACGACGGCATTCTATCCGCGCAGTCCGTACGCAGTTGCAAAACTCTACGCGTACTGGATCACGGTCAATTACCGCGAAGCCTATGGGATGCACGCGTCGAACGGCATTTTGTTCAACCATGAAAGCCCGCTGCGCGGCGAGACGTTCGTGACGCGCAAGATCACCCGCGCCGTGGCTGCGATCGAGCTTGGCCGCCAGCAGAAAGTCTATCTCGGCAATCTCGATGCCAAGCGTGATTGGGGGCATGCCCGCGATTATGTCGAGGGCATGTGGCGGATCGTGCAGCACGACACCGCCGAAGATTGGGTGCTCGCCACCGGCACGACGACGAGTGTGCGGGTGTTTGTCGAGCTGGCTTTTGCTGAAATCGGGCGGAAAATCATCTGGTCGGGCGCCGGCGTTGCTGAAACCGGCTGCTGTGCGGCCTCGGGCGAAGTGCTGGTGTCGATCGACCCGCGCTATTTCCGGCCGACCGAGGTTGATTTGTTGCTCGGTGATCCGGCCAAGGCCAAGGCCAAGCTGGGCTGGGAGCATAGCTCGACAATGGAAGACCTGGTGCGCGAGATGGTCGCTGCCGATCGGGCCGAAGCGGCGCGCGACCGCTGATGTTCGACCTGTCGGGCAAATCGATCTGGGTTGCGGGGCATCGCGGCATGGTCGGTGCGGCGCTGGTCCGCCGGCTGGCGCGCGATGGCCACCGGGTGATTACCGCTGGCCGCGACACGCTCGATTTGATGCGGCAGGCGCAGGTCGAGGATTGGGTCGCTGCCAATCGCCCCGATGTGGTGATTGTGGCGGCGGCGCGGGTGGGCGGGATAGCCGCCAATGCGGCGCGGCCGGTGGATTTTTTGCACGATAATCTGATGATCGAGGCCAATATCATGCGCGCGGCGGCGGATAATGGCGTCGGCAAGCTGTTGTTTCTGGGGTCATCGTGCATCTATCCGCGGCGGGCGCCGCAGCCGATGGCCGAAGATGCGCTGCTCACCGGGCCGCTGGAAGAGACCAACCAATGGTATGCGATTGCCAAGATTGCCGGGATCAAGCTGGCGCAGGCCTATCGCCAGCAGATGGGGCTGGATTTCATCAGTGCGATGCCGACCAATCTTTATGGCCCGGGCGATAATTACGATCTGGAATCGAGCCATGTCATCCCGGCGCTGCTCCGCAAGGCGATCGAGGCGCGGGATAGCGGGGCGGCGACGATGACGGTGTGGGGGAGTGGCACGCCGCTGCGCGAATTCATGCATGTCGATGATCTGGCTGATGCGCTGGTGTTTTTACTCGAGAATTATTCGGCCGCTGATCACATCAATGTCGGTACGGGCCAGGAAGTGACAATTGCCGAGGTGGCGCAGACGATTGCCGATACGGTGGGCTTTACCGGCGAACTGGTGTTCGATGCGTCGCGCCCTGATGGGACGCCGCGCAAGCTGATGGATTCGGCGCGACTGCTGGCGCTTGGCTGGGCGCCGCGCATTGGGCTGGCGGACGGGCTGGCCGATGCGCATCGGCATTTCATCGCAAGCGACCGGCAGCGCTTTTTGGCAGCATGAAGATCAGCGTTATCACCGTGGCGTGGAACGCGGCGGCGACGATTGCCGATACCTGCGCTTCGGTGGCGGCGCAGACGGGTGTCGAGGTTGAACATATCATCATCGATGGCGGCTCGAGCGATGGCACGGGCGCGATTGTGGCGGCGCTGGCGCGGCCGGGGCATGTTTTCGTCTCGGAACCCGACAAGGGGCTGTATGATGCGATGAACAAGGGCGTGGCGCGGGCAAGCGGTGATCTCATTGGCTTTTTGAATGCCGATGATTTCTTTTGCCGGACCGATGCGCTGGCGCTGGTTGCACAGGCTGCGGCGGCGGACCCTGAGGCGGCGGCGGTTTCGGGTGCTGTCGCCATTGTTGCCGCTGATGATGCAACGCGGTTGACCCGCGCCTATCCGCCGACGCCGTTTGCGCCGTGGATGCTGCGGCTGGCGCATATGCCGCCGCATCCGGGATTTTATACGCGGGCGGCGGCGATGGCGCAGGTTGGGGCGTTTGACCCCGCCATTCGCATCGGGGCGGATTTTGACTGGATGGTGCGGTTTTTCGTGTCGCAGCACCTCCGCGCCCGGCCGCTTGCGCAAACGCTGGTGACGCTGCGCGAAGGCGGACTGTCGAACCAGGGGCTGGCGAGCCGGAAAGCGATCAGCCGGGAAGCGCTGGCGACGCTGGCGCGACATGGATTGCTCGCGCTGACGCCGCTGGTCTGGGCGAAATATCCGGTCAAGGCGCTACAGTTCGTCATTCCGCCGGTGGAATGGCCGGCGCCGGTGGCGGTGCGCTGGCCGCGCCGGTAGCCCAAAATTTGATACGTCATCCCGGGCTTGACCCGGGACCCGGCTTTTGAGGCGCCCAAGGGCAACTGGGTCCCGGGTCAAGCCCGGGATGACAGTCATTGTGCAATTGCGCCTAGCGCGCGCTCCGGCGTAGCGCGACGCGGATCAGTTCGCTGACCCCGGCGCCATCGCCGAGTTCGGCCTGGGCCTCGGCTACGGCGCGGCTGGCTTCCATCGGCTTGAAGCCCAGCCCGGCGAGCGCGGTCAGTGCATCGGCGATGTCAGCGCGCGTGCTGCCGACCGGGAGCGGCGCGACGCTGCCCAGCGCGACGGCGCCGAATTTGCCCTTGAGTTCATTGGCGATGCGCGCTGCGAGCTTGGGGCCGACGCCATTGGCGCGGGCGATGCTGGCGGTATCGGCGGCGGCGATGGCGTGGGCCAGTTCATCGGGGCCAAGCACCGACAGGATCGCCAGCGCGACGCGGCCGCCGACGCCCTGGACACTGGTGAGCAGGCGGAAGCTGTCGCGCTCGGCCACGGTCAGGAAGCCGAAGAGCTGGATGGCATCTTCGCGGACCTGGGTTTCGATGTGCAGCACAACAGCACTGCCGATGCCACCGAGTGCGCCAAGCGTTTTTGACGAGGCGCTGACCAGATAGCCGACGCCGCCTACATCGATAACGCACGCATCGGCGCCGGTTGAATCGAGCAGCCCTTTCAATCGTGCGATCATGCGACCCCCCGCAACCGTGCTGTGGTGGCAAGATGCGCGTGCGCGATGGCCACGGCAAGCGCATCGGCGGCATCGGCGCCGATGACGCGGGTGCCCGGCAGCAAGCGTTCGACCATCGCCTGCACCTGCGCCTTGTCGGCACTGCCGACGCCGACAATGGCCTTTTTGACGAGGCGCGTGGCGTATTCGGTGACCGCGAGCCCGCCGCGTGCCGCCGCGAGCAACACGACACCGCGCGCCTGGCCGAGCTTGAGGGTGGATTGCGGGTTGCTGTTGACGAAAACTTCCTCGATTGCGGCCGAGGCGCAATCATGCGCGGTGATGATGGTTTCGAGCCCGGCATAGAGCGCCGCCAGCCGATCGGCGAGGGGCTCGGTGGGGCGGGTTTTTACGGTGCCATGCGCGACATGGCGCAGGCGGTTGCCGTTTGCTTCGATGATGCCCCAGCCGGTCGCCGCCAGCCCCGGATCGAGGCCGAGAATGATCAACGTCTCCCCTCCCCTTCAGGGGAGGGGCCGGGGGTGGGGGCGGTGCGCGGCGTGAGCGCCGCGTGAGGCGCGATCCCGCCGGCGACGCGTCCCGGCCAGCGCTGTGATTGCCCGGACGCCTGATCGACAATGACCCGTAGCACCGTATCGAGCTGGTCGGCGATCTGATCATTGGTGAAGCGCAAGACCCGGATGCCAAGCGCCAGTAACCTGGTATCGCGCTCCGCATCGCGGTCGGCATCATGCGTGCGCCCATCGACTTCTACGGCCAAGCCCAGTGCCGGGCAGAAGAAGTCGAGAATGACCCCAGCGATGACGGTTTGGCGGCGGAACTTCAATCCCGCCAATTTAGACCCCGACAGCGCTCGCCAAAGCCGAGCTTCGAACGGCGTTGGCGCGTTGCGCATTGTCTTGGCAAAGCCGCCGAGCCGTGGGTCGATGCGCGCCATGTCGTGCTTCCCTCCCCACCCCCGACCCCTCCCCTGAAGGGGAGGGGAGAAATTCTTACAGCTTCTCCATCACCTCGTCGGGCACGTCATAATTGCCCCATACGGTCTGGACATCGTCATCATCTTCGAGCGCATCGATCAGCTTGAGCAAAAGCCCCGCATCGGCTTCGCCCACGCTGACCGTCAGGCCGGGCTTCCACGCCAGCTTGATCGCTTCGGCTTCGCCCAGCACGGCTTCGAGGCCGCGCACGACATCGTGCATGCCATCGATGGCAGTCCAGATGTCATGGCCGTCTTCGGACGATTGCACATCATCGGCGCCGGCTTCGAGCGCGGCTTCGAAGACTTTGTCGGCGTCGCCGGCCTTGGCCGGATAGGAAATCAGGCCGAGGCGTTCGAAGCCATGGCTGACGCCGCCCGATGCGCCGAGATTGCCGCCATTTTTGGCAAAGGCGGTGCGCACATTGGTGGCGGTGCGGTTGCGGTTGTCGGTGAGGGTTTCCACGATCAACGAGATGCCGCCGGGGCCAAAGCCTTCATAGCGGACTTCCTCATAATTGGCGGTATCGCTGGCCGACGCCTTGCTGATGGCGCGTTCGATATTGTCTTTAGGCAGGCCCCCGGCGCGAGCGGTGACGACCGCAGCCCGCAACCGGGCGTTCAACGCCGGGTCGGGCAGGCCCATTTTTGCCGCCACGGTGATTTCGCGCGTCAGTTTGGAAAAGGCCGCCGCGCGTTTGCGATCCTGCGCGCCCTTGCGGTGTTGAATATTCTTGAATTTGGAATGACCAGCCATGCCGCAGGCTCTAGGCCAGCTAGCCGTATCAAAGCAAGCTCAGGCCAACGCAAGATCAGGCGAGTTTTACCGCCGTGCCGCTGATGATCACCATCATCATCGAATCGCTCGCGCCGACCGCTTCATAGTCGAGGGAGATGCCGACGATGGCATCGGCACCCAGACGGCGGCCTTCCTCGATGATTTCCGACAGAGCCTGATCACGGCCGCCGCGCAGCACATTTTCGTAAGACGCCGAGCGGCCACCGACGATGTCGCGGATGCTGGCCAACATATCGCGAAAGATGTTGGCGCCCATGACGGCTTCGCCCGAAACCAGCCCGAGATACTGGCTGATCTGGCGGCCTTCGATGCTGCTCGTCGTCGTGGTGATCATGGTGCGCGGCTCCAAAAAAAGATCAGCGCGCCGCTGCCACCGCCCGGCCGAGCATGACGCCCGCCAGATGGCCGCGATATTCGGCGCTGGCATGGATGTCGGTATTGAGATCGGCCGAATCAAGGGCCATGCCAGCAACGGCGGCGGCGCTGAAATCGGCCGAGAGCGCGGCTTCGGCTTCGGCCCAGCGCAAGACACCGGGGCCGGCGCCGGTGACGGCAACGCGGACACCGGTGGCGTAACGCGCGACGAAAATGCCGACAACGGCATAGCGCGACGCCGGGTGGCGGAATTTGGCATAGGCCGACGCCTGCGGCACCTTGAAGGCGACGCCGGTGACGATTTCGCCTTCGGCCAGCGCCGTGGCGAACATGCCCTGGAAATAGTCATCGGCGGCATGGCTGCCAGTCGATGTTGTTACCGTGGCATCGAGGGCGAGAAGCGCCGCTGGATAGTCCGCCGCCGGGTCGTTATTGGCGATGACGCCGCCCAAGGTGCCGCGGTTGCGGACCTGCGGATCGCCGATACCGGCGGCAAGGCTGGCAAGGCCGGGGATTGCGCTGGCAACGGTCGCATCGCTGGCGACGCTGGCATGGGTCGCCATTGCGCCGATGGTCAGCGTATCACCAGCGCGGGCAATGTCGGCAAGGCCGGGAATGTCGCCCAGATCAACCAGCGTATCGGGCATGCGCAGCCGCGACTTCATGGCGGGCAACAGCGTGTGACCGCCGGCGATGAAGGCGGCTTCACCGCCGCCGGCAAAGGTGCTGGCGGCATCGGCGACGCTGGTCGGCCGGGCGTAGGCGAAATCACGCATTGCTGGCCTCCATGGCTTTGGCACCGGCCTGAATGGCCTTGATGATGTTCACATAACCCGTGCAGCGGCACAGATTGCCCTCCAGATCATGGGCGATATCGTCGGCCGTCAGGTCATGGCCGCGGCGGCGGACGATTTCGAGGCCGGCCATCACCATGCCCGGGGTGCAGAAACCGCATTGCAGACCGTGATGTTCGCGGAACGCCGCTTGCATCGGGTGGAGCGTATCACCGCTCGCCAGCCCTTCGATCGTGGTGATCGCGGCGCCATCGGCCTGGACGGCGAGCAAGGTGCAGCTTTTCATGGCAACACCATCGACGAGCACATTGCAGGCACCGCACTGGCTGGTATCGCAGCCGATATGCGTGCCGGTCATGCCCAGATCGTCACGCAGAAGTTCGACAAGCAGCGTTGCCGGCGCCACATCGTGCGTCTGGCTGGTGCCGTTGATGGTCAGGCGGGTCTGCATCATGCTCCCTTCGGGGAATTGGTTTGGGGTCTTCTAGCGCATCTGACACGCCTGTGTCGAAGGCTTCGCAACTGTCCGGCAGGCGAATGTCAGCCGCCGCGCATTGCCTTTAGCCCGGCCGATTGTTCGGCGATACAACGGGCGCCGAGCGGGCTGGCCTTGGCGCGTTGCCACCAGCCGGCAAGTCCGGGCCGCGCGGTGACCAAAGCGCCGGTCGCCATCGATTTATCGAACACATCGAAAAAGAAAAACAGCGGGATCAGCGCGCAATCAGCAAAGGTGAAGCTATCACCCACGGCGAATTGGTCATCGGCGTTGCGGAAATGTTCGATATGGCCCAGCGCCTCGCCCAGCCCGGCAAGCGCTGCCGGCACGCCTTCGGGGTTTTCGCGCCCGCGGAACACGCCGCCAAGGTGCGGAACCAGATAGAGATCGGCAATCCGGACGATCAACCGCGTCTGTGCCGCAGCGCGCGGGTCGGCAGGCAATAGTTTTGGCCCCGACAGCAGATCGTCGAGATATTCGGCAATCGTCTGGCCTTCGGGCAGGGCAAAATCACCATCGACAAGCAGCGGCATCTTGGCGATCGGCGACAGCGCACGATAGGCATCGCTCTTGATGCCGCCTTCGAATGCCACCGGATCAAGATCATGCCCCTTGGCGCGCGCCGCCAGCACCGGGCGCATGACAAAGGGCGACACCGCGCCGCCGTAAAGGGTCATCGTCATCAATCGATCAACCCTAGGGCGGTCTTGTAGGTATCGAGCAGCGCTTCGGCTTCCTGCCTGGCCGCTGCCTCCATCTTGCGCAGCCGCACGATCGCTTTCATCGTCTTGGTGTCGAAACCGGTGCCCTTGGCTTCGGCGTAAACGTCCTTGATATCGTCGGCGATGCCCTTTTTTTCTTCTTCCAGCGTTTCGATCCGCTCGATGAACAGGCGCAGCTGCTCGGCGGAAGCATTCTCGTTCATGTATACTCCGTAGGGCTTGATCAGGGGGTTCGGCGCGGACGCTAGGGACGCGCCGTGCAGGTGGCAAGCCCGAGCTTATTCGCCCGTCGCCGCCGCCGCCATCATCTTGTTGCGTTCCACCGACCCGGCCATGCGCGCCAGTTGCTTGGGGGTCGCCTCGGTCTGGAACTGCGCCTTCCAGTCGGACTGGTGCATGCCATAGACATGGCTCCGCGCGGCGGCATGATCGAGTGCCACACCGGCATCGGCAGCGGCTTCGTGGAGCCAATCCCCCAGACAGTTGCGGCAAAAACCGCCCGACCCCATCAGGTCGACATTCTGGACATCGCTGCGCAGGCGAAGATGGGCGATCAGGCGCCGGAAGGCGGCGGCTTCGATTTTGTCACGGGTGGCATCGTCGGCAAAGCTGTTGGTCATGTCCGGTCTATCTCCGATGGCGCTGCCGCGCAGGAAAGGCTATTCGCTGCCCGGTTACAAATACCGCGCAAGGATTGATCCATGGCCCTCCATCTCCAACCGCGCGGCCGCCGGGTCAAGGTGCTGGCGACGCTAGGCCCCGCTTCCAACAGCGAAGCCATGATCGAAGCGTTGCTGGCGGCCGGTGCCGATGCCTTTCGTGTCAACATGAGCCACGGCACGGTTGCCGAACGCGGCAAGCTGATTGCGGCGATTCGCGCCGTCGAAAAAGCGGTCGGGCGGCCGCTGACCATATTGGCCGATTTGCAAGGCCCCAAGCTGCGTGTCGGCCGTTTTGCCGAGGGTGGGGTGGTGCTCGCCAATGGTGACGCCTTTCGGCTTGATCGCGATACCAGTCCGGGCGACCGGCAGCGGGTGTGCCTGCCGCACAAGGAATTGTTTGCAGCGCTGCAAACCGGCGCAAGGTTGTTGATCGATGATGGCAAGCTGGTGCTTCGCGTCATGTCGGTCAGCGCCGAAGCGATCGATTGCATCGTGGAAGTCGGCGGGCGGATCTCGGACAACAAAGGTGTCAACGTCCCCGATGTCGTGGTGCCGCTACCGGCGCTTACGCCAAAGGACCGCACCGATCTGGCCTTTGCGCTCGAACAAGGGGTGGATTGGATCGCGCTCAGCTTTGTGCAGCGGCCCGAGGATGTTGCCGAAGCCCGGGCGCTGATTGGCGGCAAGGCAGCGTTGCTTGCCAAGATCGAAAAGCCCGCGGCGCTCGAACGGCTCGCCGAGATACTGGAGCTCGCCGATGCGGTGATGGTGGCGCGCGGTGACCTGGGGGTCGAACTGCCGCCACAACAGGTGCCGCCGGCGCAAAAACGCATCGTCGCCATGGCGCGCGCGCTCGGCAAGCCGGTGGTGGTGGCGACCCAGATGCTCGAATCGATGATCATGTCCCCCTCGCCGACTCGCGCCGAAGTGTCGGATGTGGCGACGGCGATCTATGATGGTGCCGATGCGGTGATGCTGTCAGCCGAAAGCGCGGCGGGCAAGTTCCCGGTCGAAGCCGTGGCGATGATGGACGCCATTGCCTGTGAGGTCGAAGCCGATCCGGGCTATTTCGGGCGGGTGCACTACAGTGATGTGACGCCGGGATCGACCACGGCCGACGCCATGACCTCGGCCGCGGCGGCGATCAGCAGGACCATCGGCGCGCGCGCCATCGTGTGCTTTACCATCAGCGGGTCGACCGTGCGCCGCGCCGCGCGTGAACGCGCCGCCCTGCCGGTTTTGTGCCTGACGCCCAAACTGGCGACGGCGCGGCGCATGGGGCTTGTGTGGGGGGTCCATGCCGTTGTCACCCGCGATGTGGCCGGCTTTGAAGAAATGGTCGCCAAATCGAAGCGCGCCGCGCTGCGCACCAGAATCGCCAAGGGCGGTGATTCGCTGGTGCTGATCGCCGGGGTGCCGTTTGCGACGCCGGGGACGACCAATGTCGTTCATGTCGTGCGGCTGTCCGGCAAGGAGCTGGTGGGGTATTAGAGCAGGCCCTCGGCCATCAGCCGGGTGCGCAGCCGCGCGACGCCGGTGAAATGATGGCCGGGAAAGCCTTCGGCTTCGCCAGCGCGGATGTTTTCGATACGATCGTCGATAAACAGGCCTTCGCCGGGCGCGAGATCAAATCGGCGCCGTGCCAGCCGGTAGATTTCGGGCTCGGGCTTGAACAATTGTTCGGCGCCCGAAACGACGATATCGGCGAAATGGTCGAAGACCGGAGCATGGGGGCGAAACATGTCCCAAAACTCGGCTGAAAAATTGGTGATGCCAAAGATCGGCACGCCGCGCCCCGCCAGTTGGGCGACCAGTTCGAGCATGCCGGGGACCGGCCCGGTGATGGTTTCGAGCCAGCGCGGCACGTAAGCAGCGATAAGGTCAGCGTGGGCGGGATATTGTGCCGTCAGTTCCGCGGTCGTTTCCGCGTGCGGCCGGCCGCGATCATGCTGGAAATGCCATTCCGGCGTGACGACATGCGCCAGAAACCAGTCGCGCTGCGTCTGGTCGGGGATGAGCTTGCGATACAGAGCACCAATGTCCCAGCCGAACAGGACATTGCCGACATCAAAAACGACTGCGCGTACGGGGATTTTCGCCAAATTCACGAATCAGCCCGCGAAACTTCCCGGTTTCGGGAAGCGCGAATCACTTAGCCCTGGCGGGCCTTGAAGCGGCGATTGGTCTTGTTGATCACATAGGTGCGGCCATGACGGCGCACGACCTGGCAGTCGCGATGGCGATTTTTCAGCGACTTGAGGGAGTTACGAACCTTCATGGGAAAACTTTCGAATCTTTTCGGCTGGATCAAGAGCGCGCTGGCTATTGAATGCCATCGGTAAAGTCAATGAAATTGCAGCACGCGTGCGCCGCGCCCTACGCGACGGTTGCGTGGCGCGCGCACTCATGCGACCAGAATCATGGCTGATGCGCGCGCTGGACATATGTTGCTGCAGCCTTTTTGTGGAGTAGATGGTCATGCGTTCGAACATTGTCGCGACACTGGCGGTCGCCTGTTTCATCGCCGGGTGTGCGACACCGCCGATGACCGAAGTGACCCGCTTTCATCTCGGCCAGCCGATACCCAGCGATTCCATCGCCTTGCTGCCGGCTGCCGGCCGCGACGCCACGAGCCTGGAGTTCCGCAGCCAGGCGGCGATCGTGGCGCGCGATCTCGACGCTGTCGGCCTGCACCCGGCGACCGATGATCGCAGTGGCTATATCGGCACGTTGACCATCGAACAGTCGAGCCGGATTGGCCCGCCGAAATCATCGCCCTTCCAGATCGGCTTTGGTGGCTCGACCGGGCCCGTTGGTGGCGGCGTAACGGTGCCGATCGGTGGTTCGCGCGCCGGCGAGGTGCGGACCAACCTGTTGTCATTGCAGATCCGCCGCCGATCCGACCGGTCGATGGTCTGGGAAGGCCGCGCCGTGCAGGACATTGCCGCCGACGCCCCGGCATCGGCGCTCAACAGCGCCTTGCCCGGGCTGTCCAAGGCGCTGCTCGGCAATTTCCCCGGGCCAAGCGGCCAGACCATCAAGGTGAAAGCCGCCAAATGATCAGCGTCAGCGCCGCGTTCGATTCGGGCAATATCGCGGTGCGCCGGTGCACCGGGCCGGATGACATCGAACTGACGATCAACAAGGATCACCTTTCCGATTTCTACCAATGGTTTTATTTCCGGCTGAGCGGCGCGCGCGGCCAGCCCTGCACCGTGCGGCTGGTCGATATGGCAGGCGCTGCCTATCCGGGCGGCTGGCCGGGGTATCGCGCCGTCGTCTCGACCGATCGCCAGACCTGGACGCGGGCCGAAACCCGCTATGATGCGGCCATGGGCAATGGCACGCTGACCATCAGCCTGACACCGGCACACGACACGGTATGGATTGCCTATTTCGCGCCCTATTCGATGGAGCGTCACCATGACCTTGTGGCCCGCATCGCGGCGGCACCAGGGGTCGGCTCCGATGTGCTGGGCCATAGCCTTGATGGCCAGACAATCGACCGGCTGCGGCTGGGCAGCGGCCCTTTGCAGGTCTGGCTTCATGCGCGCCAGCATCCGGGTGAAAGCATGGCCGAATGGTGGATGGAAGGCGCGCTGGAGCGGCTGATCGACGCCAGCGACCCGGTGGCGCGGCTGTTGCGCGACAAGGCGACGTTCCACATCATCCCCAACATGAACCCCGATGGCTCAAGGCGCGGGCATTTGCGCACCAATGCCGCCGGGGTGAACCTTAACCGCGAATGGGCAGCGCCCACCCATGAGCGGTCCCCCGAAGTGCTGCATGTGCTCGCGGCGATGACCGCAAGTGGCGTCGATTTCGCCATGGATGTCCACGGCGACGAAGCGATACCGCATGTTTTCATCGCCGGATTCGAAGGCATTCCATCGATCACCGACAAGCAGTTGGCGTTGCTGGTTGATTACAAGGCGCGGCTGGCGCGGCTGACGCCGGATTTCCAGACTCGCATCGGTTATCCGTCGGCGGCGCCCGGCAAGGCCAATCTGTCGATGAGCACCAATGCCGTTGCCGAACGCTTTGGCTGCCTGGCGATGACGCTGGAAATGCCCTTCAAGGACAATGACGACCTGCCCGATGCAGTGAACGGCTGGTCGCCGGGGCGCAGCAAGGCGCTGGGGCGCGATTGCCTCGCGGCGCTGGCCGAAATTATCGGTAACCTGCGCTAGAGTGTTTTCCAGTCAGATGTCTTCATCTGACGCTTAAGAAAACACGACAAATCAAAGACCTAGAGTGCTCGTTCGATTCCAACTGAACGAAACGCACTCTAGACCGGCGTCACCCTCGCGCTTTTGCGCGTTTCATTGCCGATCAAATCGGCTATCAGTTGACGTATACGTAAAGCAACCAGACGGGGAGCGCCGACGCCATGACCTATGAACATATCCTGTTTGCCGAAGCCGATGGTGTCGCGACGCTGACCATCAATCGTCCGGCGCAACTCAATGCCCTGCATCTTGGCGTTATTTCCGAAATGATAAACGCGGTCGATCGGGTCCGTGACGAAGGCACGGCGCGGGTACTCGTGCTGACCGGCACCGGTCGCGCCTTTTGCAGTGGTGCCGATCTCGCCGGCGGCGGCGCGACCGGCGGCGGCGGTAGCGGGCCGGTCGATGCCGGCAAGGGGCTGGAAACGCATTTCAATCCCTTGCTGGAGCGGTTGTTTGCGCTGCCGGTGCCCGTGATTACCGCAATCAACGGCCTCGCCGCTGGCGCCGGCTGTTCCTATGCGCTGGCCGGCGATATCGTTGTCGCCGCCAAAAGCGCCTATTTCCTGCAAGCCTTCGTCAATATCGGGCTGGTGCCCGATGTCGGATCGACATGGATGCTGCCGCGGCTGGTCGGCAAGGCCCGGGCGCAGGCCATGATGATGCTGGGCGAAAAGATCCCGGCCGAAACGGCTGCCGAATGGGGCATGATCTACAAGACGGTCGATGATGCCGATCTGGCAACAACCGTTGCCGCGATCGCGCAGAAAATGGCCAAGGGGCCGACGCTTTCGTACCGGCTGATCCGCCAGGGCATTCGCGACAGCCTCGACAAGACCCTGACCGAAGCCTTGATGGTGGAGCGCCGCAACCAGCTGCACGCCGGCCGTAGCGCCGATTTTGCCGAAGGCGTCACGGCGTTCCTGCAAAAGCGCCCGGCGGCCTTCACCGGTCGATAAAACGGCTTAGCTGAGCACCACCGTCTTGTTGCCATTGGCAAAGACGCGGTGTTCGGCGTGCCAGCGCACGGCGCGGGCCAGCACCGATGCTTCGACTTCGCGGCCGATGGCGACCATTTCGTCGGGGGTCACCGCATGGTCGACGCGGCGGACATCCTGTTCGATGATCGGCCCTTCATCGAGATCGGCAGTGACATAGTGCGCCGTCGCACCGATGATCTTCACGCCGCGGGCATGGGCCTGATGATAAGGGCGGGCGCCTTTGAAGCTGGGCAGGAAACTGTGGTGGATGTTGATGCAGCGCCCGGCCAGACGCCGCGAAAAATCGTCGGAGAGTATCTGCATATAGCGGGCGAGGACGATCAATTCGGCGCCCGTATCGGCGATGATCTGGTCAAACCCCGCTTCCAGCGCGGCTTTGTCGCCGCCCTGGGGCAGGCGGTGAAAGGCCAGTCCATGCCATTCGCAGGTGGCGCGCATCACGTCATGGTTCGACACCACGCCGACGATATCGACCGGCAGCGACCCGATCTGCCATTTGTGGATGAGATCGGTCAGGCAATGGCCGAATTTTGATACCGCGATCAGCAGGCGCGGTCGCTTTGCCAGATCATCGAGGCCCCAGTCGAGCGACCATTCGGCCATGACCGGGGCGATTGCAGCCCCCAGCGCCGGGGCAGGCTGGGGCGATTGCAGCTCCATGCGGACAAAGAACATGCCGGTGGCCGGATCGCCATAACTTTGCGCAGCGCGGATGTCGCAACCATGCTGGGCGACCAGCGGCGCGATCGTGGCCAGAATACCGGGGCGATCGGGGCTGCGAAAGTGCAGCACCAGGCCATGGGCCATCACCTCGCCATGCGATTGCGTCATCGGGTTGCCATCTCGTTGAAATGCGCGCGCTGGTTAGCGCACGACGCGGGACTGGGAGCCGTGGGTGAATACCCGGTCGGCCGGCAGGATGGTGCCGATGGCAATATCGGGCAGCGTTTCGAGCGTCGCATACAGCGGCCCGAAATCGGTTTCCTGTGTCTGGCGAAGCAGATCGTCGAAACTGTCGATAACAAAATAATTCTGCTGGTAATCATCGATCCGATAATCGGTACGCATCAACCGCATCATGTCGAAGCCCAGCCGATGCGGGCTGGGATCATCGAGCGCAAACACCGATTCGCCGTGCGAGGAGACGATTCCGGCGCCATAAAGCTTGAGCGCGTCGCCATGCCGGACCAGCCCGAATTCAACCGTGTACCAATAGAGCCGCGACAATCGGGCGATGGCGCCGGCGCCGGCCGCGCGCAGCCCACCGCGGCCATAGGCCTGCATGTAATCGGCGAACACCGGGTTGGCGAGCAGCGGCACATGGCCGAAAACATCGTGAAAAACATCGGGTTCCTGCAGGTAATCGATCTGCTCCGGGGTGCGGATGAAGCGCCCGGCAACAAAGCGCCGCTCGGCCAGATGGCCAAAAAACACCTCGTCGGGCACCAGCCCTTCGACCGCAACCACCTGCCAGCCGGTCAGATCATGCAGCCGTGCGGAAAGCTCGGCGAAATCGGGAATGCCCGGCCTGGTCATTTTGAGGACATCGACGCCGGCCAGAAATTCCGGCGCGGCGCGGGTTCGCAACATCGCGACCTGGCGCGCGAACAGCCGGTCCCACATGGCGTGTTCAGCCGGGGTATAATCCGCCCAACGCTGGTCGATCGTCCAATCTGCCGCAGCGCCGGGGGGCGGCGCGGCGGGCAGCGCGGTGTTGGCGTCCTTGATCATGAAGTGGCGATAGCAGCAAACACCGCGCTTGCCGCCGTCAATCCATCACCAGTACCGGCTTGATCACCCGGCCGGCGCGCATGTCGGCGACCGCTTCGTTGATGGCGCTGAATTTATAGGTGGTGACCAGCCTGTCGTGCGGAAAACGCCCGGCGCGGTGGCGTTCGATCAGTTCGGGAATAAACGCCTGCGGGTCGGCATCGCCTTCGACAGCGCCGCGAATCGCCTTGCCGCCGAGCAGCATGTTGGGGTTGATGTTCAATTCGCTGCCCGGCGGCGTGACGGCGAGCACCGCCAATTGCCCGCGCGAGGCCAGCGCCTCGGTGCCTGCGCGAATGATTGGCCCGATGCCGGTGGTATCGACGATGAAATTGACGCCATCGGGCAGGATGGCGCGCAGATCGGCTGCGAGATGGTCAGGATCCGACAGGATGCCATGGGTTGCGCCCAGTTTCATGGCGAGGTCGATCCGGTCCTGGTTGATATCGACGGCAATGACCGGGCGGCAGCCGCTGTCGACTGCCGCCATCAGCGCTGCGAGCCCGACGCTGCCGGTGCCGAAAACCGCGAGCGATTGCCCGGCCTTGGGTGCGAGGCTGTTGTAAACCGTGCCGGCACCGGTTTGCATGCCGCAGCCAAAGGGCGCCGCCAGCGCAAAATCGAGATCGTCGGGGATTTTCACCGTGTTGCGTTCATAGGCGATGGCATGGGTGGCAAAGCTCGATTGCCCGAAGAAACCGCCATAGACCGGGCCATCGCTGCCCTGCATCGGCACCCGGCCGTCGGACAGGAGCCCGGCATAGTTGAGCAGCATGAAATCGCTGCAATATTGCGGGTGATCATCGGCGCAATTGCCGCAATGGCCGCAACTGGCATAGCTGAGCACGACATGGTCACCGCGCGCAACGCTGGTGACGCCGTCGCCGGTGGCCAGCACGATGCCGGCACCTTCATGACCGAGCACCTGGGGCAGCGGCAGGCCTTGTTCGTAATTTTGCACCCCGACATCGGTGTGGCAGATGCCACAGGCCCGGATTTCAACGAGCACCTGCCCGGGGCCGGGCGCTGCCAGCGTCACGGGTTCCAGCGCATAAGCCGTGCCGCGGGCGCGCAACACGGCGGCGGTGGCAGCGGTCGGCTGGCAGGCGGCGCGATTTGCGGTATCGGCGGCGTCGGCGTCGGCGATGGCTGCGATGGCGGCGATGACGGCGGCATTCATGGCTCTCTCCCAAGCTGTGGCCGTTGTTCTAGCCCGGTTGGCGCGGCAGGTCACGCGCCGCCTGACCAGCGCCAGCGCACACCTCCCCGCTTGACCCTGTCGGCGCGCCCGTTCAAACACGCGGCATGGACACACCGGACCTTGCGCAACTGAGTTTCGAAGCAGCGCTCAAGCAGCTTGAAACCATCGTCCATCGCCTCGAAAGCGGCGATGCCAGCCTTGAGGATTCGATCGGGCTGTACACGCAAGGCCAGGCGCTGAAGACGCATTGCGAAAAGAAACTGGCCGATGCTACCGCCCGGATCGAGGCCATCCAGCAGAACGACGCCGGCGACGCCGTTGGTACCCGCCCCTTTGACTCCGCAGCGGCTGCCGCCAGCCGCCCGGAATGATCCAGAAAGCCGCCGCCGTGCACGTGTCATCGACCAGTCTGAAACCCGCGCTCGATGCCATTGGCAAAGCGATGGATCAGCGTTTTGATCGGTTGCTCCCGGTGCCCGATGACAGCCGCGCGAAACTGTTCAACGCCATGCGCCACGCCACGATCGGGGGCGGCAAACGGATGCGGCCGTTGCTCGTGGTGGCGGCCTGCGACCTGTTCCATGTCGATCGCGAGCGCGCGCTCAGGGTCGCGCTCGCGATCGAGTGTATCCATGTCTACAGCCTCATTCACGATGACATGCCCTGCATGGACGACGATGACCTGCGGCGTGGCAAGCCGACCGTGCACAAGGCCTTTGACGAAGCGACCGCTGTGTTGGCGGGTGATTGCCTGCACGCGCTGGCCTTCGAGATTCTCGCCGATCCGGCAACCCATGAAGACCCGTTCGCGCGCTGTGAACTGGTGACCGAACTGGCTGTCGCGTCGGGGCCATCGGGCATGGGCGGCGGCCAGATGATGGATCTGGTGGCGGAACACGAGCTTTATGATCTGTCCGGCGTCACCCGCCTGCAGGCGCTGAAGACCGGCGCGTTGATCGGCTTTTGCCTTGAAGCCGGCGCGATCATGGGGCGGGTACCCGAAGCGCAGCGCACGCCGTTGCGGGGCTATGCGCGCGATCTCGGGCTGGCGTTTCAGATTGCCGATGATCTGCTTGATGTCGAAGGCTCGGCGGATATCGCCGGCAAGGCAGTGGGCAAGGATGCGGCTGCCGGCAAGGCGACCTTTGTCTCGCTGATGGGGGTTGAGCCGGCGCGCGTGCAGGCGGCGATGCTGATCGATCAGGCCATCGCCCATCTTGCCGGCTTTGGCGACGAAGCTGATTTGTTGCGGGCCATTGCGCGCTTTGCCATCGAGCGCGATCGCTGAAGGAAAAATGATGCGAATTGGCGTTTATCCGGGTACGTTCGACCCTCTTACGCTCGGGCACATGGACATTATCCGGCGCGGCGCCCGGCTGGTCGATCGCCTCGTTATCGGCGTGGCGACCAATCCGTCGAAATCGCCGATGTTCACATTGGCCGAACGCCAGGCGCAGGTGCGGCGCGAAGTCGAAGGCATTGCCGGCGTTGAAGTTGTCGAATTCGACGAATTGCTGATGAATTTTGCCGAACGGCTGGGCGCGACGGTCATCGTGCGCGGTCTGCGCGGTGCCGGCGATTTCGAATATGAGTTTCAGATGACCGGCATGAACCGGGCGCTGAACGACGATATCGAACAGGTATTCCTGATGGCGGATGTCGCGTTGCAGCCGATTGCATCGAAACTGGTCAAGGAAATCGCGGTTTATGGTGGCGATATTCGCAAGTTCGTGACCCCGCGCGTCGCCGCCGAGGTTGTTGCCAGAGTGGCTGAAAAAGGCCGCGGAGGAGCATGATGTCCTATTCGTTGCGTTGTTTATTCGGTGTGGTGTTGGCGTTTGGCCTAGCGGGCGGTGCGCAGGCGCAAGGCAAACCGTCTCCGGCTGATTTGAAAGCACCGCCGGTGCTCCCCAAAATGGGCCCCGCGCCGACCTTGCCCGGTGCGCTGGCAACGGTTGATGACGAAAATGTCCTGCTGCTCGACCTGTCGACCGGTGGGCGGGTCAAGATCGTGATGCGTACCGATGCGGCGCCCAAGCATGTCGAACGGATCAAGGAACTGACCCGGCAGGGTTTTTATAACGGCACGGTTTTCCATCGCGTCATCGATGGCTTCATGGCGCAGGGCGGTGACCCGACCGGCACCGGCCAGGGCGGATCCAAGCTGCCCGACATGGCGGCGGAATTCAACGATCTGCCGCATGTGCGCGGCGCCGTCTCGATGGCACGGGCGCAAGGCCTTGATTCGGCAAACAGCCAGTTCTTCATCGTGTTGCAGCCGGTGCTCAAGCTCGATCGCACCTATACGGTCTGGGGTCGGGTGGTGAGCGGCATGGAATTTGTTGACGCTATTGAAAAGGGCGAACCGCCGGAAAATCCGTCGCGCATCGTCCAGGCCTCGATTGCTGCCGATAAATTGGCGCCGCCGCCCGGCGCTTCGGCAATCCCGGCCGCAGCGCTCGCACCGCCGTCTGCGGGCGATCTCGCCGTCAGCACGGCGCCGCCGCCCAAGCTCAAGCGCTGATTGCGATGGCGACCGGAGCCGGGAACAGGCGCCGCACACCGATCGCCACCGTGCTTGTCACCCTGTCGCTGCTCCTGTCCGCCTGTGGCGGCGGGGGCAGCGCGCCGCCGGCGTCGGGCGGGCCGCCGACTGCAACGCCCGCCCCGACCCCGACCGGTGGCACCTGTTCGCTGCGATCACGCCAGGATTGGGCGGCGGCGCAGATTCGCGAATTCTATCTGTTTCCCGAAACGCTGCCGGTGGTGCTCGATCCGGCGGCGTTCAGCAATGTGCCCGATTATATCGACGCGCTAACCGCCACGGCGCGGGCGCAGGGGCGTGATCGCTTCTTCACCTTTCTGACGTCGATTGCGCAAGAAAACGCCTTCATCAATTCCGGGCAAACGGCAGCTTTCGGGATTCGCCTGCAAACCGATACGGTCGCCCGCAAGGTGTTCGTTGTCGATGCCTATGAAAATGCACCGGCTTTTGCCGCCAGCCTTGATCGCGGCACCGAAATTTTGGCCATCGGCACGTCGGCGGCCGATCTGCGCAATGTCGATGCCATCATCGCGGCCGAAGGCTCGGCGGGGATCAGCAGCGCCTTTGGGCCGGGCACCGCCGGCATCAGCCGTACCGTGCGGATCACCGATACCGCGGGCACGCGCGTGGTGGAGATGACCAAGGCGGATTTTTCGATCCAACCGCTCAGCCCGCGCTTTGGCAGCCGCATCATTACCGATGCGGGCCGGCGGGTCGGTTACATCAATCTGCGCACCTTCATCGAGACTGCCGATCCGCAATTGCGCGCCGCCTTTGCCGGTTTCAAGGCGCAGGGCATCACCGATGTCATCATCGATTTTCGCTATAATGGCGGCGGCCTGGTTTCGATTGCCGAATTGATGGGCGATCTGTTGGGCGACAATCGCTTTGCCTCCGATGTGTTCAGTTTCACGACGTTTCGGCCTGAAAAATCATCGAATAATTCAACGAAGCGCTTCAACCGACAGGCGCAATCGATCGCGCCGATGCGGCTTGCCTTTATCACCACGGCGGCTTCGGCATCGGCGAGCGAGTTGGTGATCAACAGCTTCATCCCCTATCTCGGCACGGCAAGCGGGCTAATCGGCGCCAACAGCTTTGGCAAGCCGGTCGGCCAGATCGCGCGTGATCAGGCGGCATGCGATGATCGGTTGCGAATCGTCGCCTTTGCCACCCAGAATTCGGCGCGGCGCGGCGATTATTTCAACGGCCTTGCCAGCGAAGTTGCTGCCAGTTGCCGCGCCGATGATGCGCTATCGGCGCAAATGGGCGACCCCGCCGAAGCCTCGACGCGCTCGGCACTCGATTTTCTGGCGGGCAAAGCGTGCACGCCGATCAGCAGTGATGCGCGCGCTGCCGCCGGCGCCGAACTGCCGCGCGATCGCCGGGTGCTGCTGGTGCCGGCCCGGCCTGATGTGGCGCAGCGCGAAGTGCCGGGCAGCTTCTAAGCCGCTCGCGAGACGGTCGGGCCGCTGCCGATATGCAGCGCCTCCTCCATGCCATCGCGGATGCGGAACACCGTGCCTTGCGGCGCGCGCGGCGCGACCGGCACGCCGTGCCAATCCTCGCCGCCGACCAATAGCCCGCGCAGCACGCTGGCAGTGATGCCGTGGCTGATCACCAGCACCGGTCGGTCGGGGTCCAGCCCGGCCAGCCAGTCCTGCAAACGGGCGGCGATTGCCGGGAACCATTCGCCGCCCGGCGGCGATTCGGTGAAAAGGCCGCGGTCGGCATCGACAATCGAGCGGCCGAGTTCGGCGACGATATCCTGATACCAGCGGCCCTCCCATTGCCCGACATCGATTTCGAGCAGGCGCGCATCGTGGCGCCAGTCGAAGAAATTGCGCTCCAGATGCTCGCCGATGATCGCGGCGGTCTGCTGGGTACGCCCCGAGGGTGAGACCCACAGGTCATGATCGGGCGCCGGGCCGAGGATCTTGCGCAGGGCCGCGCCCATGGCTTCGGCCTGGGCGATGCCGGCGCGGGTCAGCGGCGTGTGCGCCATATTGCCTTGCATGCGCGCGGCGGCGTTGAATACGGTTTCGGCGTGGCGGGCGAGGATGATATCCATCAGCCTCTCTAGGTCGTGAACTCATAAATGTCATGCCCCGGCACGGTCCGGAGCGGCTTCGCACGAGTGAGTGAGCGCAGTGGGGCGCCTTTCAGGCGCTCCCAAGCGAAGCGAGCGCTGTGCCGAGCCTCTCTGACACGCCCTGCGGGTGGCGCGAGGCTGCCAAATGGCGTCGTCGCAGGACCTTGACGGGGGCGAAGCCCCGCCTGCGGCCCCGCTCCTAGCCATTTGACAGCCACGCGCCATGACGGGACATGAAATTAAGAGGTCCTGACCCTAGTTCGCTTGCATCACGGCGCGCCATGGCCTAAGCGCGCCGTTCGGTCGGAGCGTGGCGCAGCCTGGTAGCGCACTTGACTGGGGGTCAAGGGGTCGCAGGTTCGAATCCTGTCGCTCCGACCAGCCTTCCCCCAGAGAAATTTCCTGTCAGAGACAAGCAGGCAGCCGCACGCGCTGCCTTGGGCTTTTGCTTGTCTTGGTTCTTTATCTTGACATTTATAACCAAATCGGATAGTCAAGCTTTCTGTTCCTGAACCGGGAGTCGGTCATGTCCGATATTGAAAACCTGCTCGCAGCGCTGCTGCGGCGGGAAGGTGATTTTGTCGACCATCCCGATGATCGCGGCGGGCCAACGCGCTATGGCATCACGCGGGCGCTGGCGCGGGCCGAAGGCTGGGCGGGGCCGATGCGCGATTTGCCCGAGGCGCTGGCACTGGCGATTTATCGCCGGCGGTTCTGGACGGGGCCACGGCTTGACCGGCTGGCGCGCGTGGCGCCGGCGGTGGCGACGGAAGTCTTCGATACCGGGGTCAACATGGGGGTCGGCACCGCGATCGGTTTTTTGCAGCGCAGCCTGAATGTGCTCAATCGCGGGCAGGGCGACTGGGCCGATGTGGCGGTCGATGGCCGCATCGGCGAGGCGACGCTGGCGGCGGTGACGGCGTTGCTGGCGCGGCGCGGTCGCTTGGGGGAGACGATATTGCTGCGGGCGCTCAATAGCTTGCAGGGCGCGCGTTATATCGAGATTGCCGAGAACCAGCCGAGCCAGGAAGCCTTTGTTTTTGGCTGGCTGGCGGCGCGCGCGGCATGACGCCGGCACCGATCTGGTTTCGCGATCCGCAGTGGCGGCGCACCGTATTGGCACTGGCTTTTGCCGGCGCCGGCGGGGTGTTGACGGTGCAGAGCGTGTGGCTGGCGCATGCCGTGCTGCACGGCGACTGGCCGGCGACATTGGCGGCAGCGCGGCTGCGGATCATCGGCGCGGCGCTTTACGCCAGCCTGGCGCTGATGGCGCTGGTGCTGACCGGGCTCAGCATGACCGTGGCGCTGCGCCAGGTTTCGGCGCGCTTCATGGGGGCCGATTTCAGCGCGGCGGGCGGCGAGGAGGACAAGTCATGATGGCGTTTTGGCTGCAGGTGCAGCGCTTGCCGCGGGCGGTTTGGGCGGCGGCGGCGCTAGTGCTGCTGTTCACCACCCTGGCACTCTGGCAGCGTGGGCAGGTGCGCAGTGCGCGGCTTGAAGGCGCGCGGGCGCAGGCAACCGCCGATGCCGCCCGGATGCGCAGTGCCGCCGATCGCGCGGTTGCCGACCAGCGCCGGATCATCGCGGCAAGCACCGCCGCACAAAACCGGATTTCAAAGGAGAGTGAAAATGCGCTTGCCCCCCGCCTCGCTGCTATTGGCCGCCGCCATGACGATCTCCGCTTGCGCTGGGCCGCGGCCCGAGCCGATTCCGGTCGCGCCGGCGCGGGTCGAGCAATTGAAGTTTCCGCTGCCGCCGGCGGCGTTGTTGACGCCGCTTGCCCGGCCGCCGGGTGGGTTTCTTTCGACACTGCCGCTGCCGCCGCCGCTGCCGCCGACGCCGCCATCGCCAAGGATGACGCCTGGCGGGCGTGGGTGATGGCGCAGGCGGCGGCGTGGCCGGAGTGACGTTGCTGCCGCCGGGTGAAGCGGCGTAGAGGCGCGCGATGACACTCGATGATCTTGGCCCGCGCATCTGCATCATGGGGCCATCGAACAGCGGCAAATCGACCTTGGCCGTGGCGATCGTGCGGGCGCAGGGTGTGGCGGTGGTCCATCTCGATCAACTCCACCATTTGCCGCACACCGAATGGCTGCCACGACCAAAGGCTGAATTCGCTGCTTTGCACGATGCGGCGATTGCGGGCGCGCGCTGGGTTGTCGACGGTAATTACAGTTCTGTGCTGCCGCAGCGGCTGGCACGCGCGACCGGGTTGATCCTGCTCGATGTCACGATCATGGCCGGGCTGGTGCGTTATGTGCGGCGATGCTGGTTCGAGCCTGATCGGCGGGGCGCTCTGGCCGGCGCCGATGACCGGGTTAACCTGCAAATGTTGCACTATATAGTGACGACAACGCGGAGAAATCGCCGTCGTCATCGGCAGATATTCGACGATTTTGCGCTGGCCAAACTGCGGATCGATTCGCCGGGCGCGCTCGCTGCATTTTACCGCGCCAACGGCTTGCAGCGCTAACCGGCTTTGTGGCGCCGGGCGAGATCGACATAATGCGCGACCCCGGCTCGATTGCGGGCGATTTCGTCGTCGCTGAGCATCCGCATGAGCTTGGCGGGGCGGCCGCCCCAGAGTTCGCCGCGGCCGATGCGTTTGCCGGGGGTGAGCATGGCGCCGGCGGCGAGCATGGCGTCGCTTTCTATGGTGCAGCCATCCATGACGATGGCGCCGAGCCCGACAAAGCCGCGATCTTCGATGGTGCAGCCATGGACCATGGCGAGATGGCCGATGAGGACATCGTTGCCGATCTGGGTCGGGTGGCGCGCACCCGCCACACCGCCGCTGACGTGGACGACGCTGCCATCCTGGATATTGGTGCGCGCGCCGATGCTGATGCCGGCGACATCGCCGCGCAGTACGCAATTATACCAGATCGAGCTGTCTTCACCGATGCTGACATCGCCGATGATGCGGGCGCCGGGGGCGATGAAGGCGCTTTGGGCGATGACTGGCATGGTGTCGCCGAAACGGTAAACGCTCACGGCTTTAGACTCGCGAAGTCGCTCACGGCCGGTCGATCGCATAGACGATATGCGGTTTCAGCGGATCACCATCGGCGAGGGCCGGGTGGTCGAAATCCATGTGGTTTTGGCGCACCATGCCGAGACGTTCCATCAGGCCCCAACTGCGGGTGTTGGCGGTGACGGTCATCGCAATGATGCGGGCATCGGGCAGATTTTCCCAGCCCCAGTCAAGGCTCGCCGCCGCGGCCTCGCGGGCATAGCCGGCGCCCCAGGCGTCGCGCGCCAACCGCCAGCCGATTTCAATCAGGCCCGACAGGATGGCGATATCGGGCGGCGGCGCTTTCAGCCCGCAAAAACCGACGAAACGGCCATCCTCGCGGCGCTCGACAGCCCAGAATGTATGGCCGGTGGCGTTTTGCAGGTCACGCAGCCGGGCGATGGCGGTGGCGGTTTGCGCGAGCGTTTGTGGCGGCCCGAGATAGCGCATGACATCGGGATCGCGGCACATGGCGTTGAAGGGCACGAGATCTTCATCACGCCAGTCACGTAAAAGCAGGCGCGCGGTTTCGATCATGGGAACAGCGGCGCGGCTTCGAGGCCCATGGTTTCGGGCAGGCCGAACATCAGGTTGAAATTCTGGATGGCCTGGCCCGATGAGCCCTTCACCAGATTATCGATCGCGGCGATGACGATGGCGCGGCCGGGGATGCGATCGGCAAAGACATTGAGAACCGCATGGTTCGAGCCACGCACCATCCGGGTGGCCGGGGCGACGCCTTCGGGGAGAAGATGGACAAAGGCTTCGCCAGCATAGCGGTCAGCGAGAATGGCGCGCAGATCGGAGAGGCTGCGGTCGGTTTCGACGATGCAGGTGACGAGTTCGCCGCGGTTCATCGGCACGAGATGCGGGGTGAAGCTGATCGTCACCGGCTGGCCGGCGGCCTTGCTCAGTTCCTGTTCCATTTCGGGCATGTGGCGGTGGCGGCCGATGCCATAAGGGTGGACGGCTTCGGCGACTTCGGGAAACAGATTGGCTTCTTTCAGGCTGCGCCCGGCGCCCGATACGCCCGAGAGCGCATTGATGGTGATCCGTTCGGGGTTGATCGCACCGGCGGCCATCAGCGGCAGCAACGCCAGCAGCACGGCGGTGGGGTAGCAGCCGGGGCAGGCGGCCAGCGTTGCCGCCGGCAAGGCATCACGGGCAAATTCGGTCAGGCCGTAAACGGCACTGGGCAGCAGCGCCGGAGCGGGGTGGGTGTTGCCGTACCAATCGGCATAGGTCGCGGCATCCTTGAGCCGGAAATCGGCCGACAGATCGATGATCTTTACCCCCGAAAGCGTGCCGAGCAGGCTGGCCGAGGCGGCATGCGGCAGACAGCCGAAAACGGCATCGATGCCGGTGTAATCGACCGCTTCGGAGGTGATGAGGCGCGGCAAATTCGGATAAGGCGCGAAATGCGGCCAGATTTGCGCCATCGTCTGCCCGGCCTTGCTGTTGGCTGACAGCGCGGCAATCTCGATGCGCGGATGCGTCAGCGCCAGCCGCACGAGATCGGCACCAGTATAGCCGGAGGCGCCAAGGACAGCGATGCGGATGGGTGTGGTCATGCCGAACGGTTAGGGAAAGCCCGGGGCAGGTTCAAGCAGCATGTGTCAGCGCGCTTTGGGGGTGAATCCGGTCGCCGGGGCAAAGTGCATGTCGATATCGGGGTAATGGCATTCGTCGTTATCGGGGTCGTCACTGCCGATGGCGAGGAACACCGCCGGGGCGGCGCTGCGGTTTTGCAAATGGTGGCCGTCGGGCATGCCGGCGGCGAAGGTGGCGATGTCGCCGGCGCGGAGCAGCGTTTCGGTGTCGTTTTCGACCAGCACCGCCTCGCCGCTGACCATGATGACGAGTTCGTCCTCATGGCTGTGCCAGTGGCGCTGGCTGCTCCAGGCGCCGGGATCGAGGGTGACGAGATTGGCGCCGAAATGCGCGAAGCCAGCTGCGTCTGCGAGGCGGCGCCAACGGCGGCCGGCAACCGGCAGGTGGTGCGGGGTGGGGTAACCGCTGCCTTCAAGGACCGGCAGGCCTTCGAGATGGATCTTGGGCATCAGCGTCTCCGGGTCGTGCCTGTGCGACATTGGTGAGCAGAATGTCCCTGATCGTGGCTACGCGCAATGATCGCCAACCGCGTTCCGCCCGAAGCATCGAAAAGGTTGCTGGATATAGCATTTTTAACTAAAAATAAATAATTTGACCATCCATGTTCATAAGAGTATATCAAAAATTAAGGGGCCGGTTGGTTCGGTCCTTCCAGGGGAGGTATGAATATGAACGGGAAAATCATTCTTGCTGCCGCCATGCTCGCAGCAGTCGTGGCGCCGGCAGCACAGGCCGCGACGGTGGTCGCGACGTTTACCGGGGGCATCGGTGGCATGGTTACACGCAACATCGTTTCGGGCGCCGGAGCGCCGCAGTTGAACGCACCGCAGAACGTTGAACAATTCTACATGGATCGGACCGGCGGCACGTCTGCCACCAATCTTGTCGGGGCCGGCGCGGTTGATTTTTTCGCATGGTGCATCGAACCGCGCGAATTCATCACGATGGGCCAATCTATCAGCTACACGCTGGTGCCTTTATCGCAGGCGGCGAGCAACATCGGAGGCATTGGCGCCTTCAAAGCCAATCAGGTTCGCGAACTGTTCGGCCGTTTCAACAATAATTTTGCCAATCCGCTGACGGCGCAGCAGGCTGGCGCGTTCCAGATTGCGCTGTGGGAAATCGTCCGCGAAACGCCAGGGAATGCCCTTGATCTGTTCAGCGGCAACATCTCCTTCGACGCGGGCAGCGATAATGTGGCGGGCACGCTGGCACTGGCATCAAGCTATGTCTCGGCGATAGATGGCACCGGGCCCAAGGCGCAGCGGCTGGTTGTCCTGTCGAACGGCATTTTTGGCGTTCAGGGCAGTGGCACGCAGGATCTGATCGTCCAGGGCAACGTTCCCGAACCTTCGGCTTGGGCGATGCTGATCCTTGGCTTCGGCTTTGTCGGTGTGGCATCACGACGTCGGCAGATTTCGATCGCCGCCTGAAGTTCCAGCCTATCGGCATGGCGCCGCGATTGCTTCAGGGCTATCGCGGCGCTTTTTTTGGGTATCATGACGCCGGGGCGGCTGGACCGCAGGAGCGGTTAATGCTTGTGGATTACCACCGGCAGGCTTTTGTAACCATGCACAAAGCACTGCGCGACATATTCGGGCGCGCCGGTCACCTCGACCGTCATGCGGCGCTTGAGCATTTCATCGAACAGGATTTGCAGTTGCAGTTCCGCCAGGCGGGCGCCGACACAGCGGTGCACGCCAAAGCCGAACGCCAGATGGCGGCGGGCGTTGGGGCGGCCGATATCGAGGCGTTCGGCATCGGGGAACACGCTTTCGTCGCGATTGCCCGACAGATACCACATGACGACCTTGTCGCCCTTTTTCATGGCATGGCCGGCATAATCGGTATCGGTGAGGCAGGTGCGGCGCATATGGGCGAGCGGGGTTTGCCAGCGGATGACTTCGGGCACCGCGGCGGCGATGCGCGATGGATCGGCGATCAGCTTGGCCCATTCATCGGAATATTGATCAAAGGCATGGATGGCGCCCGACATGGAATTGCGCGTCGTGTCGTTGCCGCCGACGATGAGCAGGATATAATTGCCGGTGCGTTCCTGAAACGGCATGTCGCCCATGCTGTTGGAATGCGCCATCAGGCTGATCAGATCATCGGTGGGGGGTAGCGCCTTGCGGGCGGCCATCAGTCCATCGAGATAGTTGGTCATGTCGATGAGATGCTGTTGCCGGATGTCCTTGGTTGCCGGGTTGAGCGCGGCTTCGATATCGCCGCCCCAATCCGACCACAGGGTCAGCAAGTGGCGGTCTTCCCAAGGGAAATCGAACAGGATGGCGAGCATGCCAGTCGTCAATTCGATCGAGACTTTTTCAACCCAATCGATTTCGCTGTCGAAGGGCAGGGTGTCGAGCAATTCGGCGGTACGGAGGCGGACTTCGGCGGCGATGCGGGCGATTTCGCTGGGGCCGAACGAGGGGGTGATGACCCGGCGCTGCTCGCCGTGGCGCGGCCGATCCATGGCGATGAATTGCGGCAGGTTGAACTCACCCATCAGATCGACAACCGTGATGCCGCCGAATTCATGGCTTGATGAAAAAATATCGGGCCGCGCCTCGATCGCCTGGATGTCGGCATGGGCCGATATCGACCAATAGGGGCCAAAGGGGCTGTCGGCACAATGATGTACCGGGGCCTCGGCGCGCAGGCGCTCGAACCATGGCCGCCATGTATCATCGACATAAAGCGCCGGGTCGGTGACGTCGATCTTTTCAACTGGTGTGGTGTGGGCCGGATCTTGGCTGCGCAACTGTGTGGCCATGGTCAAAACTCCCCAGCGAATGTTGCACCGGTCGTTTCGCCGGCCTGATGATCATGGTAGCGGGTATTCGACAGCGAAGCGAGGAGCTGAATCATGGCAGATGATCGATCGATCGACCCCACCGCCGACCAGGTGCGGGCTTTGCGCGATACGGGCCGCGATGGCCCGGTTGTCATGCTCAACCTGTTGAAATTCCGTGATATAGCCGCCTATGATGATGGCGAGGTCATAAGCGGGGCGCAAGCCTATGCGCGCTATCAACACGCTTTTACGGTCACGGTTGGCGCGATCAGCCAGGCGGAGGTGTTGTTCGACGGGCCGGCCGAACAGGTTTTCATCGGCATGGCGGGGTCGCCCGAGGCCGATTGGGACAAGGTGCTGATGGTGCGCTACCCGACGCGCGGGCATTTTCTCGCCATGATGGCTGACCCCGGCTATCGGCTGGCGTTGCGGCATCGCTATGCCGGTTTGGCGCGGACGGTGCTGTTGCAGTGCGGCGATTAAACCGGTTATCCGGGCGATGAACGGTTGCGCCACGGCGACGAAAGCTTAAACTGCGCGCAAGTCTATTGAATGAACCGGGGGAACTATGGCTGGCCGTCCGACGTCACCGCGACCGCTGTCGCCGCATCTGTCGATCTGGAAGTGGCAGATTCACGCGATCGTTTCGATGACGCACCGCATCACCGGCAATGCGCTGGCGCTGGGCGCTGTGGTGCTGTTCCTGTGGTGGCTGGTGGCGGCGGCGACCGGGCCCGACGCCTATATGGTTTTCATGGGTGTCGCGACGGGCTGGTTCGGCAAGCTGGTGGCCATCGGCTTCACCTGGTCGTTCTTCCAGCATATGGCGACCGGCATGCGCCATCTGGTGCTCGATACCGGCCAGGGTTTTGACCTGGTCACCAACAAATTCTGGGCGACGATGACGGTGGTGGGGTCGGTGACGCTGACGATCATCACCTGGGGCGTCATCTTTATGACCAAGGGGTTCTGATCATGGGGGCAGGGACCGATCTCGGCCGGGTGCGGGGCCTCGGCTCGGCAAAGGATGGCGTGCACCATTGGTGGCTGCAACGGGTGACCGCGGTCAGCAATCTGGTGCTGGTTTTGTGGTTCATCTTCTCGCTGGTGCGGCTGCCGAGCCTTGATTATTCGAGCGTGACGCTGTGGCTGCGGCAGCCTGTCGCTGCGGTGCCGATGCTGCTCCTCATCTGCACGGTGTTCTGGCATCTTCGCCTGGGTGTGCAGGTGCTGATCGAAGATTATGTGCACGGGTCGGCGCGGGTTGTCTGCATGCTGGCACTGAATTTTTACACGGTGGCGGGCGCGGCAGCGGCTGTGTTCGCCGTCCTCAAGATTGCGCTTGGAGCGGCATAATGGCGGCAAGCTATCAGATTATCGACCATGTCTATGACGCTGTGGTCGTCGGCGCCGGCGGTTCGGGGCTGCGCGCGGCCATGGGCATCGCCGAAGCCGGGTTGAAAACGGCGTGCATCACGAAGGTGTTCCCGACGCGCAGCCATACCGTGGCAGCGCAGGGCGGCATTGCGGCATCGCTCGGCAACATGGGGCCCGACCATTGG
>JBBQMB010000018.1:0-30522 GCA_038328515.1 Sphingomonadales bacterium | reverse complement strand
TGTGTTCGCGCTGCTCGCTTCGATTTACCTCAACGACGCCGTCAATCTCCACTGAGATTGACCAACGAAAACGCATCTCCACTGATTACCCACCCAAAACTATTGTTACTTGAGAAGGACTTATAATGGACGTTGCATCTGCCAAGCTGATCGGTGCCGGTCTTGCTGCCATGGGCGCCGGTTTCGCTGCCATCGGCGTCGGCCTCATCTTCGGGATGTTCCTGCAGGGCGCGCTGCGCAATCCGGGCGCTGCCGACAAGCTCGGCGCACGCCTGATCTTCGGCTTCGCCGTGACCGAAGCACTCGGCCTTATTGCTGCCGTTGTCGCCCTCGCTCTGGCCTTTGGCTGATCCCGCACGCGCATCGCATCGCCGGGCCCAGCGTTGGGCACCCGGCGATGCCATGCATGAGGAGCTGATCCTTGCCCCAGTTCGATACCGCCAGTTTCCTGCCGCAGATGCTGTGGCTCGCCGTGATTTTCGCGGTGCTGTATTTCGCCGTCGTCCGGCCAACCCTGCCCAAGGTCGGCAAGGTCATCGACGAACGCGAAGGCCGGGTGGCAGGCGACCTTGATGCCGCAGAAACCGCCAAGTCCGAAGCCGACGCCATCCGCGCCCGCTATGACGAAGGCATGGACGCGGCCCGCAAGACCGCCCAGGCCGAAGTGGCCGCGGCGCGCGATGCGGCCGGCAAGGCCAGCGAAGTGCGGTTGAAGGAACTAGCCGCGGTGCTGGATGCGCAGGCCGCCGAAGCCGCGATGCGGTTGCAGGGCGTGCGCGCCACGGCCCAGGCATCATTGGCCGCAACCACCGCCGACCTGACAGCGGATGCGGTGCAGCGGCTGGCCGGCATCACCGTGCCGGCGGCCGAAATCGAAGCGGCGCTGGCCGCCGACCGGGGATAAGATATGGCCGACCTCCTCCCCTCCCCCAGCGATGCGGCTTCGGGTTTCGATCCGGCCGCCACGGAATTGACCGCAGTGACCGAAGCGCCCGGCGGTGACCATGCCGAAGCGCTGCTGTTCGGCCAGGGCGCCGAATTCTATGTCTATGTCTCGATGGCGATCTTTTTCGCGCTCGCCATCATCGTCGGCAAGCTGCCGCAGCGCATCGCCGCCGGGCTGGATGAACGTTTCGCCGGGGTGAAACGCCAGCTGGATGAAGCCAAGGCCATTCGCTCCGAAGCCGAAGCCCTGCTGGCCGATGCCAATGCCCGGCGTGAAGCCGCCACCCGCGACGCCGCCGCCGTCGTCGCCCGCGCCCATGCCGAAGCCGCCGAAGTCGTCGCCGGCAGCGAAAAGGCCGCAGCCCTCACTATCGAACGCCGCACCGCTGCCGCCGAAGCCAAGATCGGCGCCGCCGAACGCGCCGCCGAAGCCGAATTGCGTGCCGATGTCGCCCGCCGCGTCACCGCCGCCGCCGGCGCACTGATCGCTGCAAAGGCCGACCAGACGCTGCAGGCGAGGCTGACCGATGATGCGATTGCCGGGTTGCGGCTGCACTAAACTGCGTTGAAGAGCCTCGGGCGGCTGGGGCCTTGGGCCTGGAAGCCCCCCCCTCTCCCGCTTGCGGGAGAGGCGAGAGGCGAGATGCGCGCCAGCGCCCCGGGTGAGGGTGTCGGCGCGTCTCGGCACAGAAGAACGCCCTCACCCACTCGCCCAAGCGGGAGAGGGAAAACGTCGATTCAGGTGCAACCCACTCCAAACCTCAGATCCTCACGCCACCAGCAGCCGTTCGGCGGCTTGCAAATCCACCGATACCAGCTGTGACACGCCGGGTTCGCCCATGGTGACGCCGTAAAGCCGGTGCATCCGGCTCATCGTCACGGCGTTGTGGGTGACGATGAGGAAGCGGGTGGCGGTTTCGGCTGCCATGCGATCGAGCAGGTCGCAAAAGCGTTCGACATTGGCATCATCGAGCGGCGCATCGACTTCATCAAGCACGCAAATCGGCGCCGGATTGGCCAGAAACAGCGCAAAGATCAGCGCGGTTGCCGTCAGCGCCTGTTCGCCACCCGATAGCAAGGTCAGCGATTGCAGCTTCTTGCCCGGTGGCTGCGCCATGATTTCCAGCCCGGCTTCGAGCGGATCATCCGATTCGATAAGCGCCAGTTGCGCCTCGCCACCGCCAAACAAATCGGTGAACAAACGCCGGAAATGGCCGTCAACCGCGATAAATGCCGCTGCCAGCCGCGCTCGGCCTTCGCGGTTGAGGCTGCCGATCGAGCCGCGCAGCCGGGCGATGGCCGTATCAAGCTCGGCTTTTTCGGCCATGATCGTCGCGCTCTGGCTTTCTAGCTCGGCGAGTTCGATATCAGCCCGCAGGTTTACCGGGCCAAGGCGTTCACGTTCGGCGAGCAACGCATCATGCGCGGCGGCCAGCGCTTCGGGGTCGCCAGCGTCATGGCTGAAACCAAAACGACCCGGCAGCACCGGTGGCGGCGCCTGGAAGCGTTCGCCCGACAGCCGCTCAACCTCGAGCCGCGCCGCATCCTGGTGATCGGCTTCAGCGCGGGCGGTGGCGCGCGCCTCACGAGCCGCCGCTACGGCTTCATCGGCAGCGCGCGCGTTGCGGGTCAGCGCCTGCAAACCGGCTTCGGCGCTGGCCAGCGCATCGGCAGCGGCGGCGCGCGCTGCCTCGGCGGCCGCGCTGCGGCTGGCAATGCCGGCGATATTGTTGGCAATGTCGGCGCTGCGGCCGACTAGTTCGGCCTGCTCGGTGCGAGCACTGTCGGCGCGGCGGCTAAGCTCGGCCTGTTGCCCGGCGCTGGCGGCTTGGCGAGCCTGCCAACCAACGCGTTCCTGGGCAATCGCGGCAAGGCGCCGGCGCCCGGTGTCGATCTCGCGTGTTTGCGCCTGGGCCGCGGCACGGCTGGTGGCAACCGCGGCGCGCGCCGCATCGGCAGCGACCCTCGCGGCGGCGAGCCTGGTCGCCAATTCCGCCAGCGCATCGATTTTCGGCACGCCGGCACGGGCGGCCACAAGATCGGCAGCAAGCCGTTCGCGCTCCGCGGCAGCCCGCGTCGTTGCCGATTGCAGGCTGGCTGCTTCCCCGGCGCGGCGACTGGCGGCGGTTTCGGCGGCGGCAAAGCGCGCCCGGGCTTCGGCAAGCGCCCGTGCCGCCGCATCGCGCGCGGCGCGGGCGAGGCGTTCGGCGTCGTGGGCGCGGCCAGCGTCGGCAACAGCAGCAGCAAGCGTCGCCGCGCCCTTGGCCACATCGGCTTCGGCGCGCTCGCGTTCGCTGGCAACTTCGCTGGCCCGCCGCCGGGCGCGCAGCCGCGCTGCCGCCGCATCGGTGCGGCCACCGGCATCGACAAAGCCATCCCAGCGCCAAAGCGCGCCGGCCATGGTCACCAGCCGCTGCCCCGGCCGCAACTGCGCCACCAGTTCGGGCGCCGCTTCCGCCGCGACCACGCCGATCTGTGCCAGCCGGCGCGCCAGTTCGGGGGGCGCACTGACAAACCCGGCGAGTGGCAGAGCTCCGGCCGGCAAAATCGGGTCTTCGCCAATAACTGCCCCGGCCCAGCGCCGCGCACCGATACTATCGGCCGGCGCTGCATCAAGATCATCGCCCAGCGCTGCCGCCAGCGCGGCTTCATAGCCGGCGAGCGTTTCGATCCTGTCGGCGATGCGCGGCCCCTTGCCCTGATCAGCCGCCAGCCGCCGCGCGAGCGCATCGGCTTCGGCCGCCAGGCTGGCGAGCGTCGCGCGGGTGGCAGCATGGCCAGCGGCGGCTTCGGCGCGCACGGCTTCGGCGGCCGGGCGCGCGGATTCGGCGCTGGTCAGCGCCAGATCCGCCGCCGTCACCGCCGCCACCGCGGCGTCGACAGCGTTGCCAAGGCCGCTGGTATCGGGGGCGGGCGCCAACCGAACCTGACGCGCCGCCAGATCGCGCGCTTCGGCATCGGCCCGCGCCAACCGCGCCGTTGCCGCCTCGACCGCCGCTTGCGCACTGCGCGCCTCGGCTGCTGCTGCGGCATGGGCGTCGAGTGCAGACCCCAGTCGGGTTTCCGCGCCTTCGGCTGCAACGACCGCTGCCGCAAGCGCCGCCGCCTGGGCGGGCTGCCCGGCTTCAGCGCTGGCCAACTGCACCGTCAGGGCTTTGACCTCAGCCGCCAACCGGGCATCGGCGGCGCTGGCGTCATCGGCCAGGCTCGCCTCGCGGGCTGCGTCGCGCGCCACGGTGGCGAGCAGCGCCTGCAATTCGCCCTGCCGCCGCGCGGCACCGGCGCTTTCGGCATCGAGCAGCGCACGCGATTGGCGCAGCGCCTGCACGGCTGCTGCGGCCTCAGCCTCGGCCATGCGCAAATCAGCCAGGCCGGCACTGGCGTTGGTCGCCTCTGCCGCCAGTGCGGCGGCGATGCGGGTGAGGTCGCCGGTCTTTGCCTCGGCATCGATCGCCGCGGCCTGCGCCACCGCAGCCGCCGCCTGCGCCGCGCGCCAGCGCGAAAACAGCAGCGCCGCTTCGGCGGTTTTCAGCCGGTCCGACAGGGCGCGATAACGTTCGGCAACCCTTGCCTGACGGCGCAACGAATTGGCCTGTGCGTCCAGCCCCTTGATGACATCATCGAGCCGGGCGACATTGGCTTCGGCGGCACGCAACCTGATCTCGGCTTCGCGGCGGCGCACGTGCAGCCCGGCGATCCCGGCAGCTTCTTCTAGCAACATGCGCCGCTCGGCGGGCTTGGCCGCGATGATCGCGCTGATCCGTCCCTGCCCGACGATGGCGGGCGAATGTGCCCCGGTTGCGCTGTCGGCAAACAACAGCCGCACATCCTGTTGGCGGGCATCGCGCCCGTTGACGCGATAGTCCGATCCGGTGCCACGCTCGATGCGCCGCGACACTTCTATTTCCTCACCAGCCGCGCCCGCCAGTGCGAGCGTCACCTGCGCAAACGACCGCGCCGGACGGCTGCCGGTGCCGGCGAAGATGACATCATCCATCCCGCCCGATCGCATCGATTTGGGGCTGGCTTCGCCCATCACCCAGCGCAAGGCTTCGAGCAGGTTGGATTTGCCGCAGCCATTGGGGCCGACAACGCCGGTCAGCCCGGGTTCGATGCGCAGTTCGGTTGCTTCAACAAATGACTTGAAGCCCGCCAGCCTGAGCCGCCTGAATTCCACTCTGGCTAGCGACCGGCGCGCAGGATCATGGCTTCAGCGCCGCCTGCAACCTGGGCTCAAGCGATTGCCAGTCAAAAACGCTGTCCTGGTAAACCCCGTTGATGATGAAACCCGGCGTGCCGGTAACCTTGTAGCTATCAACCGCAACTTTTCGGATTTCGATCAACCGATCTGCCGCAGCCTTGTCACCGACACAGGCGTCGAAACGCGGGCGCGTCATCCCGAGTTTTGCGGCATAGACATCAAGCTTGCCAACAACGGCCAGCGCCGCAATCTGCTTTTCGGGCGGTTGCGCCGAGATCGCTTTGCCATCGGCCTCGCTGATCCCGATGAACGGCGCGGTCCATTGCGGCTGATCGGGATAAAAACTGTCAAGCGCTGCAAAAAAACGTTTGGCGTCCCCCGAACAGCGCGCCACCAGCGCCGCTGCATAGTCCGGGCCGTTGAGCACGAAGCTGCGATATTCATAGCTGACTTTGCCGCTGGCCACATAGGTTCCCAGCAACTTGCGCATCGCTTCGCCATGAAAGACACGGCAATGCGGGCAGGTCAGCGAGCCATATTCAATCAGCTTGATCCGCGCCGCCGGGTTGCCACGGCGATAGCCCCCGTCAGGTGTGGCGGCGAATGTTTCAGCCCAATCGACCGCGGCCTTGCGGGCCGCTGTGGCCGGTTTTGCCGGGGCTGCTGCAACGATCGCACCGCTGCTCAACAACAGCGCCGCCATGGCAAGGCGCATGACCAATGCCATTACTGCATTGCCGCCTGAAGCTTGGGTTCAAGCCCCTTCCAGTCATAAACGCTTTCCTGCACGACGCCGTTGATGATGAAACCCGGGGTTCCCGTCAGCTTGTACGTGTCGGTCGCTTGCTTGCGCAGTTCGAGCAATTTATCGAGCGCGCCCTTGTCGGCAAGGCACTGATCGAACTTGGCGCGCGGCATGCCGCGGGTGCGCACATAGCCATCAAGCTTGCCGACTTCGGCAAGCATGGCGATCTGCTTGTCTTCGGGCAACGCCGCCAGACGCGCGCTATCGGCCTCGGTCAGCTTGCTGAACGGCTCGGTCCAGCTCGCCTGATCCTTGTAGAAACTGTCGAGCAGGCCAAAGAACGGCTCTGCCCCCTGGCACCGCGCCAGCATCGAGGCGGCATAATCGGGGCCATTGAGCACGAAATTGCGATATTCATAGCTCATGTTGCCCGATGCCACATATTTCGACTTGATCGTATCGAACGCCTCGGCATGGAATTCGGCGCAATGCGGACAGGTCAATGACGCAAACTCGATCAGCTTGACCTTCGCATCGGGGTTGCCGAGACGGAAACCACCTTCGGGAGTCGCCGCCGTAACGTTCAACCAGTTGGTTGCACCCGCCGCTGCCGTGCCAGGTGCGGTGGCAGTTGTGGTGCCTGCCGGGGCTGCCGGATCAGCCGATTTGTCACCACAGGCCGCCAAGCCAAGGGCCATGACCATCCCCAGAACCGTCGAGCGCGCTATCGTCATTACTCACCTTGGTTTCGCAGCCACCGGGGCCAATTCAACAGGTTTAGGCCAAAGCGGCCATGGTGAACAAGCCGGAACCGTTACCGTTCACCGCACCAGCGGTGGCCCCTTGCTCGCGGACAATGCCCGCGCCAGTGATTCCAGGCTCGCGCGCAGGTCGGGGTCGGCAATTTCGCGCAATGTCGAACGGGTTTCGGCTGACAATTCCATCGGCGGTGGCGGCGCCACTGTGCTACGCTGCGGCGCCATATCGGCATGCCGCAACATGATTTTTACCACCGCCGCATAGCCCAGCAAGCGATTGACGCGTTCGATGACCTGCGGCTCGACATGTTTGAGCATTGGAGCGAGTGCGCCGGTTACCGCCACTTTCAACGTGCCGCCGTCCTTTTTACCGCGGGGAAAACTCAACGATTCGGGCCGGCTATGGCGGGCATATTGGGCGCCGACGATTTCTTCCCAACGCTCGACCAGCGCGCTTTGCGTGAAGCCAAAGCGCTTGAACGCCAGACCGCCGATGGCCGGCACCAATTCGGCAACAGCACGCGGACGGCGCGAGCGCTCGGACGGCGCAACAGAATCGGGCTTTTTGGCCATGCGCCGTTCCATGCCATAGGCAGCGCGTGACGGATACCGCGACTCAGCTGCAAATCTGGTATCTGGCGCACGCCAGGGCGCTGCCATGGCGGGCGCCGCCAGGTTCGCCAGTGCCCGATCTCGCCGATTGGCCCTATCGCGTCTGGCTATCGGAAATCATGCTGCAACAAACAACGGTGGCGACCGTGCAGGGTTATTTTGCCAAATTCACCGCGCGCTGGCCCACGGTCGCGGCGCTGGCAGCCGCTGACGGTGCCGATATCATGCAAGCCTGGGCCGGCCTTGGCTATTACGCCCGCGCCCGGAACCTGCTGGCCTGCGCCCGCGCAATCGTCGCGCAATATGGTGGCCAATTTCCCGCCGACGAAGCGACGCTGCGCCGCCTGCCGGGCATAGGCGACTATACCGCTGCTGCTATCGCTGCCTTTGCCTTTGGCCAGCGCGCCATTGTCATCGACGGCAATATCGAGCGCGTCATCACGCGCCGGGCGGGCATCGACACTCCCCTGCCCAGCGCGCGCAGCGCAATTCGTGCCGAACTGGAAAAGTTTGCCCCCGCCAGTTCGGCAGATTTCGCCCAGGGCCTGATGGACCTCGCCAACCGCATCTGCACGCCGCGCGCACCGCGCTGCGCTGAATGCCCGATCGCGCCGGGGTGCCACGCTGGCGCCAGCGACGATCCGACGCGCTGGCCGGTCAAACCGCCAAAAAAACGGCGTCCGCTCCGCCATGGCTTTGCCTGGTTGATCATTGCCGATGGCCAAATATTGACCGTTACCCGGCCGCCCAAGGGGTTGCTGGGCGGCATGGTGGCGTTGCCATCGGGGGACTGGTCAGCCACGCCCGACCCAACGCCGCCGCTGCCCGGTGACTGGGTCGATCTCGGTGCGGTCAGCCATGGGTTCACGCATTTCGAACTGGTACTGCGCGTGCACGCGCTGCGGCTTGGCGTGCGCCCCCCCCTTGCCGGAAACTGGCTTAACGTCGATGAGATGGAAAGCGCCGGCCTGCCGACGCTGTTTCGCAAGGCCGTCACCTTGGCGCTGGCAAATGAATCGATCTGGGAGGATGCATGAGCGACCCTTTTTCCGGCTGGAGCGTGCCACCCGTCGGCATCACCGGCTCGCCGCTCGATCGTGCCGATCACCTGCGGCGCGATCCGGCGGCAGTGATCGCTCTGCGTGCCCGCCCCGACGCACGCTGGTTGGTGATGGACGATTTGAAACCGGTGCTGACCACCGGCGAACATCCGGATATCCTATGGGCCTATCGCTCCGACGTGCCGCACAACGCCGTCAGCGTGTTTCTCGGCCTGATGCCCGACGCTTATGGCGGTGCCCCGCGCTTTGCCGCGGCCGCCAGCGGCGCCGAACTCGTCAGTGATTTTGGTGGCCAGATAATCGATGCCCGCGCCGCTGCGGTGCAACTGGCCGACGGCCGCGCCGAAATCGTGGCGCAGGCGCGCTCGCTGCTCGATTGGCACGCGCGCCATGGCTTTTGCGCGGCGTGCGGTGGCAAAACCGAAATGGCCAAGGCCGGCTATGCCCGCACCTGCACCGCCTGCCATGTCGAACATTTCCCGCGCACCGACCCTGTCGTCATCATGCTCGCCATCAAGGGTGATCATGCGCTGGTCGGCCGCCAGCCCAATTTTCCCAAGAAGTTTTTTTCAGCGCTTGCCGGCTTTGTCGAGCCGGGTGAGAGCCTCGAAGAAGCCGTGGCGCGCGAACTGTTCGAAGAAGCCGGCATCCGCACGGCGCGGGTCCGCTATCTTGCCAGCCAGCCGTGGCCCTTCCCCTCGTCATTGATGATCGCCGCTTTCGCCGAGGCGGTTAATCTCGATATCACCATCGATGCCGACGAATTGGAGGAGGCTCGCTGGGTAACCAAGGACGAAGTGCGCGCCGCGCTCGCCGGCACCGGCGACTGGTTTGCGCCGCCGCCGATGGCAATTGCCCACACGCTGCTGCAAGCCTGGGTAGCGGACTAACGCCGACAGCGTCGCGCTTCATGCCACCGCTTTTACGCGCGTCTCGACAACCAGCGCCGTGGCTTCCTCGGGCGGCATTGGCCTGCCAAAATAATAGCCCTGGATCTGCTCACAGCCAAGATCGCGGCACAGTTCGAATTCGGCGCGGGTTTCGGTGCCTTCTGCTGTCGTCGTCATATCCAGCGAATGCGCCAGATTGACAATTGCCTGGATGATCGCGCTGGCTTCGCCGCTCGTTTCGGTATTGGCCTCGGCGGCGCGGGAGACAAAGCTGCGGTCGATCTTGATTCGGCTGAACGCTGCCTTGTGGAGATAACCCAGCGAGGAATAGCCAGTACCAAAATCATCAAGCGCGAAGCTGACGCCCAACGCACGCAGCGCTGCCAGCGTTGCGATGGTCGACGGCTTTTCATCGAGGAACAGGCTTTCGGTAATCTCCAGCTCCAACCGCGCCGGATCAAGGCCGTTATCGGCGAGCGCCCGTTGCACCGCCGCGACCAGCGCCGGGTCACCAATCTGCGCCGGCGACAGGTTGACCGCGATACGGACATGCTCGGGCCAGCGCGCCGCCCAGGCGCAGGCGTTGGCCAATACCCAATGCCCAATGGGTATGATCAGCCCGGTTTCCTCGGCAATGGGGATGAAACGCGACGGCGGAATATTGCCAAGCCGCGGATTGTGCCAGCGCAGCAGCGCTTCAAACCCGGTGATGCGTTCATCGGCGGCATCAACGACCGGCTGGAACGCCAACGCCAGTTCGCCGCGGTCGAGCGCGACAGCCAGATCGGCCTCGATCGCCCGCTGTTCTTCGGCGCGCTCGCGCAATTCAGCGACATAGTGAACGGCTTTTCCGCGACCGTGGTTCTTGGCTTCATAGAGCGCCAGGTCAGCCGATTTCAACAATCTGTCGAGCGTTGCGCCATCGTGGGGGCCAATCGCATAACCGATGCTGGCACCGATCCGCGCTGGCTGGCCATCGATTGCAAAGGGGCCTGACATCGCAGCGATAATCGCCGTGGCCACACCCTCCACGCGGCGTTGCGAGGCATCGGGCAACAGCACGGCAAACTCATCGCCGCCCAACCGCGCCAGCGTCGCATGGCCACCGACAGCGGCTTGCATGCGCTGTGCCGCCTCGCGCAGCAACCGGTCGCCGGCGGCATGGCCAAGGGTGTCGTTGATGGTCTTGAAATGGTCGAGATCGATGAACAGCAACCCGCAGCCGCGCCCGGTGCGTGTCGCCCGTGCCAGATTTTCGCCAAGACTCTCGCGGAACAGGGCCCGATTGGCGAGGCCGGTCAGCGGATCATAGCGCGCCAGTTCGATAATCCGGTCATGGCTGCGCCGCGCCTCGGTAACGTCGCGGCCGACACCACGATAGCCGGCGAACGCCCCGATGGCATCGGTTTTCGGCGTTCCCGACAACGCCCACCATCGGGTTTCACCGGCAACAGCGACGGGAATGGTGATATCGCGAAAGCCGCGCCGCGCGACAAATGCCCCGGTCAAGGCCTGCACTGATGATCGGCCCTTGCCGCGGCGTTCATCGCCAAGCAGATCGAGCAGCGACAGCCCGAGCAATTCACTGCGCGATCGCGCCGCGACTTCGGCAAGGCGCGGCGACACATGCGTCAGCCGGCCATCGGCATCGACTTCAATCAGCCAGTCTGAACCGTTCGATTCGAATTCCGACAGCAGCAGGCGCACCACCTCATTGCGCTCCGCAAGGCCGTCTTCGGTGCGCATGCGGATCATCAGGGCTCGGCTCGACACCAGAATCCCGCGGCTGATGACTAGGCTGAAGGTGCAAAAGGCCAAAGCGATCATCGGTGCCGACAGTACCGAGCCGGCCGGCACGCTCGCCAGCGCCGCTATGCCTATGATGGCCACGATTGCGATGCCGCAGACCGGCATTACCACTGTCGAAAGACCGGCTGCGCCCATGGCAGCCAGCGACATTAGCATCAACATTGCCTGTTGTTCGGTCTCGGCATGGGGCATCAGGTGCACGACCATCACGGCCCAACACACGCCGAACGCAATGAATTCAGCCGAAATAGCCCAGAATCGCGCCGCCGAAATATTATCCTGGCTGCCGCGCCGCCGAACCGTCAGGGTGCGCAGGCTCCAAAGCAGTGCCAATCCGCCCATCGCAGCAGCCCAGCTCAACAGGAAGCCAGGATCGGCTATCGCCCGCAATGTATACAGCAGGGCAACAACATTGGCCGTCAGCAACGTGACATTGAACGGCAGGAACCTGTCGAGCGCCGCCAGTTGCGCGGCCCGCACACGCGCAAAAAAAGCGTCATTGTGCTGGCGAAAGCCCAGAACATTGACCCAACCAACTGGTTCGGCAGGTATTACAGGCGGTCGGAACATGATCGACATCGGCGTTTCCCCGGCGCTTTTTCAGCGGCACGATGAGCAACGGCATCTCGGCAGCAGCGTTAAACCGCAACGCCAGGGTCAATTTTCGGCAGCGACCAGCGCTTTTGCCAGAACCAGCAGGCAGATATCGTCACGCAACTGGCCCAGCCCTGGTGCCAGATACCTGACTTCGCCAGTCAGCGCATAGCCGCGCCGCTGATAATAGGCGATCAGTTCGGGGCGATGATTGATAACGGTCATCTCCATGACCAGCGCGGCAAAACGCTCGGCCGCCAGCGCCTCGGCGGCAGCAATCATCCGCTTGGCCAACCCGCCGGCCTGCAGGGCGGGATCGACACACAGCAACCCCAGATAACCGGTCGCATCTAGCCCTTTCCCAATTTGCACCGATGCCACCGGGCCGTTGCCAGCATCTGCGATCAAAATGACCTGCCCCGGCGTTTCAAGCACAGCTGACAGGCTGGCAAGATCGGTTCGCGGGCCGTCGAATAATGACCCTTCATGGGTCCAGCCGGCGTTGTTGCTGCCGCGATAGCAGCATTCCACAAGCACATGCAGTTCCGGCAGATCGGCGGCCGTCGCCGCACGGATGGTCAGCTGGTCAATATTCGACGACGGGATTTTCATCACGTCGCCGATGCCATCACCGCCGGCGCCTTGCAAGCACAGCCACGCATCGTCCGGCATGCATCAGACGCTTCCCAAACGGCGACTTGTTCCCTAAGTGTTCGCCCATGGCCTCGCTTTCCGCCCCTCCCCCCTGGCTAGATGGTCTCAACGCGCCGCAACGCCAGGCAGTGCTGACCACCGAAGGCCCGGTGCTGATCCTCGCCGGCGCCGGCACCGGCAAGACCCGCGCCTTGACGGCGCGGCTGGCGCATATTCTCGCGTCGCGGCTGGCCTGGCCGTCGGAAGTGCTGGCGGTCACCTTCACCAACAAGGCGGCGCGCGAAATGCGTCACCGCATGGCCGGGCTGATCGGCGAAATGGCCGAAGGTCTGCCGTGGCTCGGCACCTTTCATGCCATCGCCGCCAAGATGCTGCGGCGCCACGCCGGGCTTGTCGGTCTGGAGCCCAATTTCACCATTCTCGATACCGATGATCAGTTGCGTCTGTTGAAACAGGTCATCATCGAAGCCGGACTGGACGAAAAACGCTGGCCCGCAAAACAGCTCGCGGGGATGATCGATCGCTGGAAGAATCGCGGCGAACTGCCCGGTGCCGTGCCACCGGGCGAATCGTTCAGCTTTGGTGAAGCCGGCAGCGCCGGTGCGACGCTTTATGCGCGCTACCAGCAACGCCTTGCCGCGCTCAATGCCGCCGATTTCGGTGATCTTCTGCTCCACATGCTGACAATTTTCGACCAGCATCCCGACGTGCTGGCTGATTGGCGGCAGCGCTTCAAATATATCCTGGTCGATGAATATCAGGATACCAACATTGCCCAGTATCGCTGGCTGACCTTGCTCGCCACCCCGCGCCGCAATATCGCCTGTGTGGGCGATGATGACCAGTCGATCTACAGTTGGCGCGGCGCGGAAGTCGCCAATATATTGAAATTTGAAAAGGACTTCCCCGGCGCTGTTATCATCAAACTTGAACAAAATTATCGATCGACCGCGCAAATTCTCGCCACCGCCAACGGCCTGATCGCCCATAACAAGGGCCGCATCGGCAAGGCCTTGTTCACCGCTGCCAACCATGCCGGCAAGGGCGAAGCGGTAAAGGTCATCGGCGTCTGGGACGGGCCGGAGGAAGCCCGCCTTGTCGGCGACCGCGCCGAACAACTGGCGCGCGACGGCGCCTCGCTCAACGACATGGCGATATTGGTTCGCGCCCAGTTCCAGACCCGCGCCTTTGAAGATCGCTTCGTCGCCATCGGCCTGCCCTACAAGATTGTCGGCGGCTTCCGTTTTTATGAACGCGCCGAAATTCGCGATGCGCTCGCCTATCTGCGCATCGTCACGTCGCCCAACGACGCGCTGGCCTTTGAACGCATCGTCAACACTCCCAAGCGCGGCCTTGGCGACAAGGCGATGGCAAGGCTGCACGGCCTGGCCCGCGCCATGGACCGGCCGCTGCCCCAAGCGGCGGCGGCAATCGTCGAAACCGATGAAATGACCCCCGCCGCCCGGCGCGCGCTCAAGGCCTTGCTCGTCGATATCGCGCGTTGGCGCGAACAATCGGCTGATCTGCCCCACGCCGAACTGGCGCGAATCATTCTGGAAGAATCGGGCTATATCGCCATGTGGCAGGCCGATAAATCGGTCGAAGCCGATGGCCGCATCGAAAACCTCATCGAACTCACCCGCGCGATGGAGGATTATTCGTCGCTCACCAGCTTCCTCGAACATGTCAGCCTCGTCATGGACAATGACGCCTCGGACACCGCCGAAAAGCTCGCGGTGATGACGCTCCACGCCGCCAAGGGGCTGGAATTCGATCATGTCTTCCTCGTCGGCTGGGAGGAAGGCGTATTCCCCAGCCAACGCGCGCTCGACGAAGGCGGCGGCAAGGCACTCGAGGAGGAACGCCGGCTGGCCTATGTCGGTGTCACCCGCGCCCGGCGCAGCGCCACCATCATCCATGCCGCCAATCGGCAAGTCTATGGCCAGTGGAACGCCGCCATCCCGTCGCGCTTTATTGCGGAACTACCGGCTGCGAGCATCGATGTATCGAGCACGCTGAGCGGCGGCCCCAGCCTGTGGCGCGCAGCGCTCGCCGGCGCCGGCCAGGGCGGTGATCCGTTCGGCGATGTGTCACGCGGGACCGGGCGCGGCCCGGGTTGGGCGCGCGCTGCCGAACAAGGCGGTTTTGGCGATGCGACGCTGGGCGGGCGCGGCCGACAGGCAATACTCGATGTTCGCGCCAGCGCCGTTTCAGTCGGGCTCAAGGGCCGCAGCGATGTGACGGTCGGATCACGGGTTTTTCACAGCAAATTCGGCAATGGCGTCATTACCGCCATCGATGGCAACAAGCTCGAGATTGATTTCGAACATGCCGGCGCCAAGCGGGTGCTCGACAGTTTTATCGAAGTCATCCCCGACTGACCGGGATTAACGCCGGGCACCCGCCAATGCACCCGACGCCTGGGCCAGCGTTCCCTAATATTGCGGCTGGCCGAGGCGAACCAGAAAGCCGAAACATTCGCGCGCGATCGATGGCAGCAGCAGCGACAAGCCTGGCAATGCAAAGGCAATCGAGGCCGACGTCGGCCAACCAAACTGGTTTTGCGCATAAAGATACAAGCCAAACAGCAATGGCACATTGACACCCAAAAGGGTGCTTATCCCAACACCGATCAGCGCCCATTGCCAGCCGAACGCCGCTTCCAGACCGAACCACGCAATTGCTGAAAAAATCAGCGCCATAGCGCAAAAACACATAGCCAGCAGATAACCGCAAGCACCCCTGATAACCACGATAACCCCTCCTAAGCCTGCGCTGATCTTGTGATGATCGGCGCCGTGTAATCTTTCGTTAGCACCTCATTAACGTAATTGCTATCAAATAATTAATCACACGAAATTCGACCGTCGCGGTCCATTGCCGCCATCACGGCGGCTGCCTAGAAGATCAGCGTTGTGATCACCATTCCCGCCCCGCTGCGCTATCCGGACTATCGCGCCTATTGGGTATCGCGATTCCTGGCGACGGTTGCCGGTCAGATGCTCGTCATCGTCATCGGCTGGCAGGTCTATGATATTGCTCGCCAAACCGAGACACAGCGCGACGCGGCCTTTCTGCTTGGCATGATCGGGCTGGTGCAATTCATACCGATGTTCGGGCTGACGTTGATTGTCGGCGTGATTGCCGACCGGGTCGACCGCCGCCATATTGCCCGCGCCGCCATTGGCCTGCAGTTTTTGTGCGCAGCGCTGCTGGCCTGGCTTTCGCTGCATCACCAGGTGACGCTCGCTGCGCTGTTCATCGTCGCGTTCCTGATGGGGATCGGCCGCGCTTTTGCCGGGCCGTCGTTGTCAGCGCTGGCGCCCAATCTCGTGCCGCGCGCAATATTGCCGGCTGCCATCGCGATGGGCGCCATCAGTTGGCAATCGGGTGCGGTCGCCGGCCCACCGCTCGGTGCGTATCTTTATGCCGTCAACCCCGCCAGCCCCTATGTCATCGCTGCCATATTGTTTCTGGGTGCGCTGATCGGCTTGTTCCGCATCAAGCCGGTGCCGCGCCCGGAACCATCACCAATGTCGCCGTGGCGCAGCCTTGTCGAAGGGATGGGCTATGTCCGCCACAACCGCATCGTGCTTGGCGCCATCAGTCTTGATCTGTTTGCCGTCCTGCTCGGCGGCGCCACGGCAATGCTGCCGGTCTATGCCCGGGACATTCTGCATGTCGGGGTCGAAGGGCTTGGGCCGCTGCGTGCGGCCGCATCTGCCGGCGCTGCCGTCACCGCCATCGCACTGGCGTTTCGCCCGATCGCGCGCCGGGTCGGTCCGGTGATGTTCGTGTGTGTCGGCCTTTTTGGCGTCGCCACGATCATATTCGGGCTGTCGACGAACCTGCTGGTGTCGTTGATCGCGCTTGCCGTGCTGGGGGCGGCTGACATGATTTCGGTCTACATCCGTTCATCGTTGATCCAGTTGCACACGCCCGATGCGATGCGCGGCCGGGTTTCATCGGTATCGATGACCTTTGTCACCGCTTCCAACGAACTCGGCGAGTTTGAAAGCGGGCTGTCCGCGGCCTGGATCGGCCCTGTGGAAGCGGTGGTGCTCGGCGGCGTCGGCGCTGTCGCCGTCACCGCCATCTGGGCCTGGAAATTCCCGGAGTTGCGCCGCGCCGATGAATTTCGCGATCCGGGCTCCAATGATTTGTCGGGTGACGCGCCCCGCCCTGCCACCGTATAGAGACGCAATTCCCCACAGGAGTTTTCGCCATGAAGGCCGCCAACGTCCTCGCTACCATCGGCAATACGCCGCACATCCGGATGGCGAGACTGTTCCCCGATGCGCAGGTATGGATCAAATCGGAACGCACCAACCCTGGCGGCTCGATAAAAGACCGAATCGCCCTCGCCATGATCGAGGCCGCCGAAGCCGATGGCAGCCTTTTGCCCGGCGGCACTATCGTGGAACCCACCAGCGGGAACACCGGGATCGGGCTGGCAATGGTGGCCGCGGTCAAGGGGTACAAGCTCATCCTTGTCATGCCCGAATCAATGTCGCTCGAACGCCGCCGGCTGATGCTGGCCTATGGGGCGACCTTTGCGTTGACCCCGCGTGAAAAGGGCATGAAGGGCGCGATCCAGCACGCCACCGAAATCACCGCCGAAACGCCCGGTGCCTGGATGCCCGGCCAGTTTGAAAACCCCGCCAATATCGATGTCCATGTCCGCACGACAGCGCAGGAAATCCTTGCCGATTTCGCCGATACGCCGCTCGATGCCATCATCACCGGCGTCGGCACCGGTGGGCATATCACCGGGGTTGCACAGGCGCTGAAAAAAATCTGGCCGGGGCTGAAGGTCTATGCCGTCGAACCCACGACTTCACCGGTCATCTCCGGTGGCCAGCCCGCCCCCCACCCGATCCAGGGCATCGGTGCAGGCTTCATCCCGGCCAACCTGCATACACAATTGCTCGATGGGGTCATCCAGGTCGATCCCGCCGCCGCCAAGGCGATGGCGCTGCGCTCAGCGTGTGAAGAAGGCCTGCTCGTCGGTATTTCATCGGGCGCAACGCTTCAGGCAATCGCCCAGAAACTGCCCGATTTGCCGGCCGGCAGCCACATCCTCGGGTTCAACTATGACACCGGCGAACGCTATCTTTCGGTCCCTGACTTCCTGCCAACCGAATGACGTCGCATCGCCTGTCGCGCGGGCTTGGCGCACTCGGTATTTTTTTGCTGTTGCTGCTCGCAGCGGCGACATATTTGCTGTTCTACGATAATCGTTTGCCTGCCGCCGGCAGTTTCAAGCTCGATCTCGCTGCGATCCGCGCCGAATCGAACCGGCTCCCGGGCGCGCTGCCCGACCGGGTCGAAGTCGAGGTCATCTCGTTCCAGCGAGTGCCGCGGATCACCATGCAGACAGGTGCAGACTGGGCCCCGGTTGATCTCATCCGCACCAGCTATCGCCTGGTCTGGCCCGAACACAGCCTCATAATCGATACAGGCTATGACGAAAAAGCCGCCCGCGCCAACGGGTCCGACGTCTATCTTCGCCCGGCATGGTTGCGGTTGCAGGCAGCGCTGAAAACCGCTGACACCATCATCGTCACGCACGAACATGGCGATCATATCGGCGGCATAACCGCCAGCCCGGCGCTCGACATGATAGCACCCCATAGCCTGCTGCTCCCCGAACAGGCCGCGCTATTGCCCGCCAGCGTGCGCAAATCGGTGCGGCCGCTTCGCTATGATGGCCTGAAAGCCATTGCGCCCGGCGTCGTGCTGATCCGCGCGCGCGGCCATACGCCGGGGTCGCAGATGGTTTATGTCCGCCGCGCCGATGGCCATGAATATCTCTTCATGGGCGACACCGCCTCACTGGCTGGCAATGTCAGCGCCCTGAAGGCAAGATCGCGCCTCGTCACCGACTTCATTGCCCGCGAAGATCGCAGCGCGGTGATGGGGCAATTGCAGGCGCTGCACCGCCTGGAGCTTGCCAATCCCGATCTGACTCTGGTGCCCGGCCATGACGGGGACCAGATCGGCAAGATAATCAGCGCCGGCTGGTTATCGGCTCATTTTGTGCCGACACAGCCGCCACTGCCGCTGGAACCGGCAACACCCCCTGGCCCCTCGTCGCCCTGACCGGGACAAGTTCGATCTCGACGATTTCGGGTGGCACCCCGATCCGCAACGGCAGGAACGACGTGCCGGCCCCCGATGACACGATCATCGTCTGGCCATGTTCGCGATACATCCCGCGCAAATGGGCATCGACATAGGCATCGACAGATCTGGTCCCGACCAGCGGCAGCTTTATCTGCCCGCCATGGGTGTGCCCGGCAATCAACATCGCCGCACGCGGCGGCAACGTGGCAAAGGCATAGGGTTCATGCGCCAATGCCACAACCGGCTTGCCCGGCGGCACAAGGGCAATGGCACGCGCCAGATTGCCCAGCGTATCCGGCGGCGTCGCGATCGATTCTGCGCCCGCAAGCACGATGGGCCCCACGTCGATGGTCGATCCCGCCAGCAGCGTGACCGGGCCACGCGCCATGAAAATGCGCGTCCAGCGGGGATCGTCATGGTTGCCCGGCACCGCGACGATTCCCAGCGGTGCCGAAATCAGGTTGAACGGCGCCAGCGCGACCGAAACCGCCATTTGCGGCCCGTTGACCAGCAAGCCCGTCACATAATCGCCAGTCAGCACGACAAGATCGGGGTGGCGGGCATTGATCGCCGCCACGATGCGCCGTAACCGCACCGGCGGCATGTTGAACCAATTGGCATGGCTATCCGAAAGCTGCACCACCCGCATGGGTTTCGCCAGTCCCGGCACGGCAACGCGATAGCGCACCAACCGCACATCCTGCACCGCCTCGGCAAGGCCATAAAGCCCTATCCCGGCAAGCAAAATCAACGTGATGGAAGCCAATCGATGCATTACTTCAGGGACGCCGCGCCTTGGCCTCGCGTTCTTCGGACAGAAACGCCATGAACGGGTTCAACGTTGCCGCCACCGGACGGCCGGCGGCGATGTGGCGAAGCTGGGCATAATACCAGGCCTGCGCCGAAAAGCCGTTCATCGCCTTGATGATCTTGATCGGCGATTGCGGCCCCAGCCAGCCCGGCCCGATACGCAACAATTGTTCGGGCCGCGGCAGTTCATCACTATGGCCATCGAGCAGATCGGCGACTGCATCCGGGGTGGCGCACAACGGCCGCGCGATACCGACCATGGCGATGCCATCTGCCATCGCCGCTTCCATGGCGCGCAACGTGCGAAAGCCGCCGGTCACCAGCAGCGGCGGCGTCCGCTCGGACATCAGCGCCTTGGCGAGATCGACAAAATAGGCTTCGCGTGCCGCCGTCGATGCCTGTTTGGGCACCTCGGGTGGCTCCATGCCGGCAAAATCCATCATCGCCGGCTGTTCATAACTGCCGCCCGACAGTTCAAGCAGATCAACCCCCAGATCGGTGAGCATCGCTGCCACGCCAATGCAATCTTCAAAGGCGAAGCCACCCTTTTGAAAATCGGCACTGTTCAATTTTACGCCAAGGCCAAAATCCTTGCCGACGGCGGCACGCACCGCCTTGACCGCTTCGACCAGAAACCGCGCGCGGTTTTCAAGCGACCCACCCCAGGCATCGGTCCGCCGATTGGCCAGTGGTGACAAAAATTGCGACAACAAATAGCCGTGCGCCGCGTGAATCTGCACACCGGAAAATCCCGCTTCGCGCGCCACCACGGCGGCATGGGCGAAACGCGCCACCAGATCGAGTATCTCGGCTTCGGTGAGCGGCACCGGCATTCCGAACATGCCGCCCGGCAGGCCCAATGGCACCGCCGAAGGCGCCTTGGGGTTCGGGTTCACCGGCTTTTGCGTCTGGCGTCCGGCATGGCTCAGTTGCACCCAGGACTGTGTGCCATTCTCCGTCGCGGCAGAGGCCCAGCGCGCCCAGGCGGCCTTGGCATCGGCGGTCAGCGGCGCATCGACAACAACATTGCCCGGGCGTTCAAGGTGCCGGCGGTCGATCTGCACATTGCCGGTAATCGACAGGCCAAGCTTGCCCGCCGCCCAGCGCCGGTACAGCCGCACATGATCTTCGTTCGGCACGCCATCACGACCGGCCAGGCCCTCTGTCATCGCCGCCTTGGCAATGTGATTCTGAAATATCTGCCCGGAAGGCAATTTGAAGCTATCGGCTATCGTCATGCAAAAAATGCCCCCTGCCGGCGTCATAGCAGCGCCTGCCCCGTTTTGCAGCACGCCGTGACTATCCACATTGCGGGCATTGTGTGCCGGTGATGCTGGTTCCGCCGGCCGGTTCGCGCCTAGTAACATGATGCAGAACTCCAGACCCTCGATCCTCATCGCCGGTGGCGGCATTGGCGGCATGACGGCTGCCGCTGCACTGGCCCAGGCCGGCTTCACAGTCCAGTTGCTCGAAGCCGCGACTGCCTTTGGCGAGATTGGTGCCGGCGTCACCCTTTCTCCCAACGCCATGCGCGGGATGGATTTCATCGGTTGTCAGGAAGCCGTCGCGGCTGCCGGCATCGAACCGCAACGCCAGCGTATCCAGCACTGGCAGGATGACCGCACGCTGTTCAGCATGGAACGCAGCGATTCCCGCACCAAATATGGTTCGCCCTATGTCTATATCCACCGCGCCGATCTCCACCAGATCCTGGTCGCCGCCGCCCGCAATGCCGGTGCAACCCTGCGCGCCGGTGCGCCCGTCGTGGCCAGCCAAGGCACGACGGCTATCCTTGCCGATGGCAGCCGCATCGCTGCCGATGTGCTGATCGGTGCCGATGGCCTCAAATCCGCCATTCGCCAGCGTTTCGAGGCGCAGCCGGCGCATTTTACCGGCCATGTCGCCTGGCGCGCCGTCGTGCCGATGACCCAAAGGCTCGCCCCGCTGGGGGAATGGCCGGGCATCCATGTCGGGCCCGGACGGATGATAACCCGCTATCCGGTGCGCGATTCGCAGGTGCTCAACCTGGTGTTCTTTGCGCGCAGCGAGGCTTGGCCCGCCGAAGGCTGGATGATCCCGGCCAAACCCGGTGAACTCGCCGCCACCTTTGCCGGCTGGGCCGATGACGTGCAGGCGATGATCGCAGCGGCCGAGGCCGAACCGCATTTCCGCTGGGCGATCAACGCCCGCACGCCATTGCCGCACTGGGTGGTCGATGGCCGCGTCGCGCTTTTGGGGGATGCTGCCCATGCGATGACGCCTTTCCTCGGCCAGGGCGCTGCCTGCGCTATCGAAGATGCCGTCGTCCTCGCGCGGGCGATGGTGGCAGCGCCAAGCCCCGAAGCCGGGCTGCTGCGCTATCAGGCCGCCCGCCACGCCCGCGCCAGCTTCATTCAGGCCGAAGCAAACGCCAATGCCGATCGGATGCAGGGCGCCGATACCGACATGTTCGGGCTTTCAAAGCTGCGCAACGAAGAATCGCTCGGCCTGTTCGATTACGACTGCCGACACGTGGAAATCTGACACCATGGCAAACCCGATCTTTCGCGAAAAACTCGCATCAAAACAGTTTTTCATCATTCCCGGCATCCAGGACATGATCGCCGCCGTCATCGCCAACAAGGTCGGCTTCGATCTGGTTTATGGCACCGGCTATTGGCTCACCGCGTCCGCATGGGGGCTGCCCGATGCCGGCATCGCCACCTATACCGAAATGCGCAACCGCATGGCGACACTGGTGAAAACCAGCACCGCTGCGGTAATCGCCGATGGTGATACCGGCTATGGCGGGCTGCTCAACGTCCATCACACGGTCAAGGGTTATGAAGCCGCCGGGGTCACCGCCATCCAGATCGAAGACCAGGAATTTCCCAAGAAATGCGGCCACACACCCTATCGCCGGGTCATCCCGGTTGAAGACATGGTCGCCAAGATCAAGGTTGCCGCCGACGCCCGCACCGACAAACAGAATTTCCTCATCATCGCCCGCACCGATGCCCGCCAGGCCGAAGGCTTTGACGGCGCGATGCGGCGGCTCGAAGCCTATGCCAAGGCCGGCGCCGATGTGATTTTCCCCGAAGCGCTGGAAAGCGAAGAAGAAATGCGCCGCGCCTGCGCCGGTTTTGATCTGCCGGTAATGGCCAATATGTCGAACGGTGGCCTGTCGCCGGTGCCGCACACATCGGTGCTCGCCGACATCGGCTATGCCTATGCTATCTATCCGTCGCTGACCTCGCTCGCCGCCGCCAGCGCGATGGAACAGGCACTGCGCGGGTTGAAGGAACATGGCGTCGGCCAACCGGAGGGGCTGTTCGATTTCAACGAGTTCTGCCGGTTGATCGGATTTGAGGAAGTCTGGGCGTTCGAGCGCAAATGGGGGGCGAGCGATTAACCCCCCTCTCCCTCGAGGGGAGAGGCGAGAGACGCCGAAGGCGGCCCGGGTGAGGGTGGTTCTTGCGTGGCCACAGAAGTACCTCCCTCACCCGCTCGCGCAAGAGCGCGAGTCGCCTCTCCCCTCGAGGGAGAGGGTTTCCGCCTACAACCCCACAATCACCCCATGGCGCTTCTTGCCGGCCGAAACTTTCGCGCCTGGCGCCACCAACCGAGCTTCATCCGTCACCGCTTCGCCATCCACCCGCGCACCGCCACCGGCGACCAGCCGCCGCGCCTCACCCTTCGATGCCGCAAAATTCAATCCCACCAGCGCGTCGATCAGGCTCACCGGCTCCGCCACGGCATAGCTCGGCAAATCCTCGCCCGCACCGCCAGCAAAGGTTGCCGCCGCCGTCGCCGCCGCCGCCTCTGCCGCCGCCCGGCCCCGGCACAGCGCGGTCGCTTCGGTCGCGAGCACCACCTTGGCGGCGTTGATATCCCCCGCCACGACGTGGTCGATCGCCTCCAGCGACAGATCGGTGAACAGCTTCATGAACCGCGCCACATCGGCATCATGGGTGTTGCGCCAGAACTGCCAATAATCGAACCCCGATAGCGAATCCTCGTGCAACCAGACGGCGCCCGCCGCCGTCTTGCCCATCTTGGCACCATCGGCGCGGGTAATCAGCGGCGTGGTCAGCCCGAACGCCGCGCCGCCATCGACCCGGCGGATAAGGTCGGTGCCATTGACAATATTGCCCCATTGATCGCTGCCGCCCATCTGCAACGCACAGCCGTGGCGACGATTAAGCTCAAGAAAATCATAGGCCTGGAGGATCATGTAGTTGAATTCGAGGAACGACAGCGGCTGTTCGCGATCAAGCCGCAGCTTGACCGAATCAAACGACAACATGCGATTGACCGAAAAATGCCGGCCGATATCACGCAGGAACGGAATATAGGCGAGGCCCGACAACCAATCGTCATTATCCACCATGATCGCGCCGGTCGGGCCGGCATCGAACGACAGGAAGCGTTCGAAAATACGTTTTATGCTCGCTTTGTTGGCGGCGATTTTCGCATCGTCGAGCAATTGCCGGCCTTCGTCCTTGCCCGAAGGATCACCCACCTTGGTGGTGCCGCCGCCCATCAGCACGATCGGGCGGTGCCCTGCCTGTTGGAAATGCCGCAGCATCATGATCGAAACAAGATTGCCGATGTGCAGGCTCGGCGCCGTGCAATCATAGCCGACATAGGCGGTAACCACCCCGTTCGACGCTGCCGCATCGAGCGCCGCCGCATCGGTGATCTGGTGAATGAAACCGCGCGCTTCGAGCGTGGCGAGAAAGGACGAGGTGTAGGTCATGGCGCTCCATAGCCGCACACGCCCCAGTATGTCATCCCGGGCTTGACCCGGGACCCAGTTTGCTTTGATGACACGCATCGATACCGAAAAGAAGCTGGGTCCCGGGTCAAGCCCGGGATGACAAGTAATGGGTGAGCCCGCTATCCTCCCCCCATGACCAAACTCACCACCGCCATCGGCCTCATGTCCGGCACCTCGATGGACGGCATCGACGCCGCGCTTATCGATACGGACGGCGAAAACATCGTCGTGCCGCGCGCCTTCCTGTCGGTCCCCTATGAACCCGATTTCGTGGCACGACTCAAAGACGCCGCGGCCCACGCGCTCGAATGCCACGCCCCCGGCCCCGGCCCGATGATCGACGCTGTCGCCGCCGAATTGACCGGCCTCCACGCCATCGCCGTCCACCGCCTGCTCGCCGCCACCGGTACCGACCGCGATGATGTGCAATTGATCGGCTTTCACGGCCACACCGTCGCCCACCGACCGGACAGGCGCTGGACCTGGCAGATCGGTGATGGCGCGCTGTTGCAGGCCGCCACGCGCATCCCCGTGGTCTTTGATTTCCGCAGCAATGACGTGGCGGCCGGTGGCCAGGGCGCGCCGCTCGCGCCCGGCTATCACCGCGCCCGCAGCACCGATCTTGGCCGCCCGCTCGGGGTGCTCAATCTGGGCGGCGTCGGCAACCTCACCTGGTTTGCCGGCGACCGATGGGGCAGCTTCGATACCGGCCCCGCCAATGCGCTGATCGATGACTGGATCGCCCAGCACAGCGACCGCCGCTATGACAAGGATGGCGCCATCGCCGCCAGCGGCAGCATCCATGACAGCGTGCTGACCGCCATGCTCGACCTGCCATGGTTCGATGCACCCCCACCCAAATCGCTCGACCGTGCCGATTTTTCCGGCCAGCCAGCGCGCGGGCTATCATTGGCGGACGGTGCTGCCACCCTCACCGCCTTCACCGCCGAAACCATCCGCCTGGCGCTCGGCCATGTCCCGCCGCTCGCCCGGCTGCTCGTCACCGGCGGAGGCCGCCACAACCCGACGCTGATGGCGATGATCGAAGCCCGCAGCGGCGTGCCGACGCAAGCCGTTGAAACCGTCGGCTGGAACGGCGACGCGCTGGAGGCCGAAGCCTTTGCCTGGCTGGCGGTGCGCAGCGCGGCGGGCAAGCCGATCAGCTGGCCGGAAACAACGGGCGTGCCAAACGCGATGACAGGCGGACGGCAGGCAGGCTAAAATCCAAAACTTTTCGTCAGAAATTCAGCCCCAAGCCGCATGCCCGCCGGGTCAACGCTGTGCCCCAAGCCGGCGCTGATATGCGTTTCTGCCTCGATCCCGTGCTTGGCGAGTTCGGCTTTGGCCGCGTGCAACGCCGCCACTGGCACCACGGGATCAGCCGCGCCATGGATGAGCAGCACGGGCGGCTTGCCGATCGGCTCGCGCGCCAGTTCCGACCCGCCGACCAACATGCCCGAATAGCCAATAATAGCCGCCGGTGCCACTTGCCGGCGCAACCCGACGTGCAGCGCCATCATCGTGCCCTGGCTGAAACCGACGATCGCCAGATCCGCATCGGTCAGGCCATATTGCCCAAGTTTGCGATCGACAAAAGCGTTGATCGCCGGGGCCGCCAGCGTTGCGCCCGCAGCAAGAGCCGCCGGCGAAAACCCGTGCAGCGGCCACCATTGATACCCTGGCCCGTTTCGCTGTGGCGCGTTCGGCGCCAGAAACAGGGCGGCAGGCATTGACGCTTGCCAGTGCGGCGCCAACGAAATCAGGTCAGCGCCGCTCGAACCATAACCATGCAGCAGCACAACAATCTGCCGAGGCGCACTGCCCGAAAAAGGCTGCAAGCTGGCGCCGTTGACGATCTTGGACACCCAAGCCGCCCCGTCAGCGCCCGCCGTTCGCCAACCGCATATCGAGATAACCGTCAACAGCCCCCATCAGATCGCCCATTTCATGTTCAAAGAAATGGTTCGCCCCCGGAATGGTCTGGTGCTCGATAGTGATGTGGCGCTGGGTCTTCAGCTTGTCGACGAGCTTTTGCACACTGGCGCCGGGCACGACTTCGTCCATCTCGCCATCGACGATGATGCCGCTTGATGGGCATGGCGCAAGGAAGGTGAAATCATACATGTTGGCTGGCGGCGCGATGCTGATGAAGCCCTTGATCTCGGGGCGGCGCATCAAAAGCTGCATGCCGATCCAGGCACCGAACGAAAACCCGCCGACCCAGGTCGTATGCGCTTCGGCGTTGAACTGCTGCATCCAATCAAGCGCGCTCGCCGCATCGCTCAATTCGCCGATGCCGTTATCAAAGACACCCTGGGAGCGCCCGACCCCGCGAAAATTGAAGCGCAGCGTCGCAAAGCCGCGCTTCACAAAGCTGTTGTACATGGCAATCACGATCGGGTGGTTCATCGTGCCCTGCGCCGGATGCGGCTGGAGCAGGATCGCCACCGGCGCGCGCGGGCGCGCGGCGGGCTGATAACGGCCTTCGAGGCGGCCTTCGGGGCCGGTAAAAATCACTTCGGGCATGAATTGGTTCCGGTTGGCTTGGGCATGGCACAAAACGTGCTTGTCCCTCTATATGGGGGACATGGCCCAAATCGCAACGAAAAGCCGCAGCTACTTCGACCATGCCGCAACTGCGCCGGTAACGGCGGCGGCGCGCGCGGCGATGCTGGCAGCGCTCGACATGGTGGGCAACCCGGCTTCGGTTCATGCCGCCGGGCGCGTTGCCAATGGCCTTGTCGAGCGCGGCCGCGATGCTGTCGCCGCTTTCGCCGGCTGCGCCCCCGAGGCTGTTGTGTTCACCAGCGGCGGCACCGAGGCCCTGGCGCTGGCGATCAACGGCACCGGCATGGCGCGCTGCATCGTGTCGGCGGTTGAACATGGCGCGGTGCTCGCGGCGCGGCCTGATGCGTTGGTCGTGCCGGTCGGGCCCGACGGCGTGGTCGATCTTGCGGCGCTGGCGGTGTTGCTGGCCGGCGGCCCGGCGCTGGTGGCCATCCAGCACGCCAATAACGAAACCGGCGTAGTCCAACCGCTTGGCGATATCGCGGCGCTTGTAGCGGCGCACGGCGGCATGTTGCTCGTCGATGCGGTCCAATCGGCCGGCAAACTGCCCCTGCCCGCCGCCGATTTCATCGCGCTATCGGCGCACAAACTCGGTGGCCCCGCGGGGATCGGCGCGTTGATCGTGCGCAACTCGGCGACGCTTGTCGCGGTGCAGCGCGGTGGCGGCCAGGAACGCGGGCTGCGTGGTGGCACGCCGAACATCGCCGGCATTGCGGGCTTTGCCGCCGCCGTTGCCGAGCCGCGAGAGTGGGCCGACGTGGCATTATTGCGCGACCGCATCGAATCCGCGTTGGTCGCGGCGGGCGCTATCGTCCATGGCGCCACCGCCGCGCGCTTGCCCAATATCGCCAGTATCGGCCTGCCCGGCATCGCCGGCGGCACCCAGGTAATGGCGCTCGATCTTGCCGGCTTCATGGTCAGCGCCGGGGCTGCCTGTTCATCGGGCAAAGTCGCCGCCAGCCATGTCCTTGCCGCCATGGGGCTTGGCGCTGCCGCCGGCGAAGCGATCCGCATCAGCCTGGGGCCGCAAACCACCGCACACGAAGTCGATCGCTTCATTGCAGCCTGGACAGCGATGGCGCACAGGCTGGCACCGCGATGATGCTGCCCACCTATCTTGATTATGGCGCGACCACCCCGCTCGATCCGCTGGTTGCCGAAGCGATGGCGCCATGGGGAACCGCCGGTTTTGGCAACCCGCACAGCGCGCATTTATGGGGGTATCAGGCCAAGGCCGCGGTCGAAGTCGCCCGCGACACTGTCGCCGCTTTGATCGGCGCGCCACCCGAAGCCGTAGCGTTTACGTCGGGCGCGACCGAAAGCGTCAATTGGGCGCTCAAGGGCCGGCTCACCCACCCCGACAACACCCGTCGCCGGATCGTCACGGTGGCGACCGAACATAATTGCGGGCTCGAAACCGCGCGCTATCTCGAAAGCCTGGGGGCCCAGCTCACGGTGTTGCCTGTGCGTGCCGATGGCGTGCTCGATATTGGTGATTTCACCCGGGCGATGGCCGATGACGTTGCCATCGTTTCGGTAATGCTGGTCAATAACGAAATCGGCGTCATCCAGCCCATCACCGAAATTGCCCAAATCGCGCACCGTTTCGGCGCCGTGATGCATTGCGACGCCGCGCAAGGCTTTGGCAAGATCGCCATCGATGTCGACGCCATGGGCATCGATCTGCTCAGCCTTACTGCCCATAAAATCCATGGGCCAAAAGGCGTCGGCGCTCTGTATCGCCGGCCTTATACAATGCTGACGCCGCTGCTCCACGGCGGTGGGCAGGAAGATGGCCGGTCAGGCACGCTGGCAACCGCGCTGATCGCCGGCCTTGGCGCCGCAGCACGGATCGCCGGCACCAAGATGGCCGCCGATGCCGCCCATGCCCGGCACCTGGCCGATACGCTGCTGGGTGCGTTGCATGTGCCCTTTACCGTTCATGGCAGCACCGATCAGCGCTGGGCGGGCAATTTGAACCTTGGTTTCCCCGGCGTTGGCGTGCCGCTGCTACCGCATCTGCCGGGGCTGGCGCTGTCATCGGGGTCGGCGTGCAGTGCAGTTACCGGCCGGCCCAGCCATGTATTGACGGCACTTGGGCTGTCGGATGCGCAGGCGCGCGCGGCGCTGCGCCTCGGCTTTGGACGCTTCACGACCGCGCTGGAAATGCTAAAGGCTGCGGATGATATCAACACCGTCGTGGCGCGCCTGCGCGGCCAGGCCAACACCGGGTAGCGCATGATCCGCATTCGTTTCGTTTCTGCCGATGGATTGGGCGAAAAACTGGTGGAGGCAACGCCCGGCACCCGCCTGCTCGATCTGGCACAGGCGCAGGGTCAGCCACTCGAAGGCACCTGCGAAGGCGCCATGGCGTGCTCAACCTGCCATGTACTGATCGGTGGCGATGGCGCCGCCCGGTTGCCACCGCCATCGGATGAAGAAGAAGACATGCTGGATTTTGCGATGGGGGCGTCGCGCGCCTCCCGCCTCGCCTGCCAGATCTTGTTGACCGATGATCTTGTCGCGCTCGATGTGCGCATGCCGCCCGGCGCCATCGACATGTCACGCCGCTGATAAAAGGTAGATCGGCGATGGCAAACGTCGTTAATTTGGTAAAATAGGGTCTTAACAAGACTGTATTGCTGGGATAGACCTAGACTGCATATATTTGTTTCGGGGGAAATTATGGCAAAATGGTGCATCGCTGCGGTCGCGTTGACGTGCCTGGCAGCAACGCAGCCGGTTCTTGCCGCTCCCAAACGTGGACAGCCGGCGATGGAGCTTGACCCCAACAGTGTTGGCGTGGTCAGCGGCACCGGCATAGAAATGCGCGATATTATCGGTATGGCTGATCGAATTGTCCGCGACCTGTTGCAACGGCCCGATATTGCCAACGCACCCAAACCGCCCCGCATCATCCTCGAAGGTTCGCGCATTGCCAACAAATCGAGCCAGCGCCTCGATACCGACATGCTGTCTGATCAATTGCGGTCGCAACTATTGCGCGCCGCTGCCGGTCGCATGCGTTTTCTGAGCCGCGAGAATATTCAGGATGTGATGGCAGAACGCGAATTGAAGCGTGAAGGCCAGACCGATGTCGGCACCAGCGGGATGACGCGGGCGCCGGCAGGCGCCGATTATCGGCTTGTCGGTCGGATTACGTCACAGGACGCCCGCAACAACACCACGGGTGCCCAGCAGCGCGCGATGCAGGTGATCTTTGAACTCATCGATCTCGAAACATCAGAAACGGTCTATATTTCGGAACCTTATGTCATCGTTCGCGCCCAGCGTGATGATGTCGTCTATCGCTAGGGCCTGATCGGCCGACCGTGAAAATCCCGGGGGGGATTGGGGGGAATTTTATGCAAAACATGGTGCTGCCGCTGATTGCGGCGTTGTTGATGTCAGGGTCGTCTGCGGCTCTTGCGCAGATTTCCACGACTGCGGCGGCAGCGGTTGATCCCGCCGCTGCCAAGGCGGCAGCAAAGGCGCGTGACGCCCAGGTGCGCGGCTGGCGCAGCCAATATGGCGAAGGTCCCTACCCCGACGAGATCGATGCTTTTTTACAGAACAAGTCCGACCGCTTGAAGCCTTATTGGCGCACCCTGCTTATCGGCGGCGAACGCAATTCGGTGTTGAATTTCGAACGGCTTGGCATGGCGGCAATCGATGCCGGTGAATGGGCGGTAGCAGAAAAATCATTTGATGCCGCACTGCTGCGTATCGAGACCGTCTATGGCAAGAATGCCCAGGCCGAAGCGGCGCGATCGCTGTTCCGCAAGGAAGCCAACAAGGACTACAAGGGCGAGCCCTATGAACGCGCCATGGCCTATTATTACCGCGGCCTGCTTTATTTGCGACGCAATGATTATGACAATGCCCGCGCTTCGTTCAAGGGCGGCGAATTTCAGGACACGGTTTCCGAAGCCGAAGCCTTCAAAAGCAATTTTGCTGCACTCAACTATCTGATCGGCTGGTCGTCGCGTT
>JBBQMB010000017.1:0-31626 GCA_038328515.1 Sphingomonadales bacterium | reverse complement strand
GCTATTATGACAAGGCCGGGGTGTGGCACAGCAATAATGTGCAGGGCACCACGGCAACCGGCTATTTCGATCGCGACAGCAAATGGGTCGATGGTGCGCCAGGAGGCTATTATGATGCCAACAACCGCTGGGTTGCCGTCGAGGGCGATGCGTCGGAGAGTGGCTATCGCGATCAGCGAGGCAATTGGGTGCCGGTGTCGGCAAACGGTTATTACGACGCCGACAACCAGTTTCGCGCCGGCGCAGCGAGCGGCTACTATCGCAATGGCCGCTGGATCGCTGGCGAAACTACGGGTCGCTATGATGAAAATGGCCGCTGGATTGCCGGTGCCGCTGCTGGCCGCCGCGATGCCGATGGTCAATGGATCGCCGATGACCAGCCGGGTTATTACGACCGTTCCGGCCGTTGGGTCGCCGGCCCGGTGCGGGGCTATTATGATACAGCGGGCAACTGGGTTCAGGTCGGTTCGGCCTATCAGCCCGGCAATGGCTATGATCAGCGCGATGGCGTCGTTCCCGGCTATTATGACAATGGTCGCTGGATCGCCGGGCCAACGACCGGCCGTTATGACAATTATGGCCGCTGGATTGCCGGCACGCCCGCCGGCCGCCGCGATGCCAATGGCAGGTGGGTTTCCGATGCGCAGCCCGGTTATTACGATAGCAACGGCCGGTGGCAGCGCGGCATGGTCAACGGCAGCTATGACAACCAGGGCCGTTGGACCAGCTATGGTCAGACCAATTACAACCAGAACGGTCAACCCACGGCCGCTGAACGGTATAATCGCATCGAGCAGCGTATCGATCGTGGCATTCGTGATGGCTCGTTGAACCGGACCGAGGCGCAAAATGCGCGCAACGAACTTGCCTCCATTCGTCGCTTCGATCGGTCGAAGCGGCAGCGCAACGGCCGCATATCGGCAAGCAATGCCGCACAGATTGATTTGCGGCTTGACCGGTTGAGCCAGCGGGTTCGGCTCGATCGCAACGACAATGGCTAATGTGACAACCGGGTCCGGCAACAGGCCGGACCCGGCGCTTCAGATGAGTTCGAACGCTGCGAAATCGGGTTTTTCCATCACTTGCGCGAACGTATCATAGTCCCAGGGCCAGGTGATCGGGACGCCATGGGCATCAAGGTACCAACTGGTGCAGCCCGATCCGAAAATGGTCGATTTTGCAGCGGTGATGCGCCGGTCTTCATAATCGGCAAGGGCGCTGGCGGTGGCGGCGATACCCCGGACCCTTCTGCCGGCAGCATTTTGAGCGCCAGCGGCGACGTGGGTAATCAGTTGTTCGATATAGGTCCATTGCCGCTCGGCAATATCGATCAGCGAGAAATTTCCAACGGGTGATGTCGGCCCGTTGAGCATGAAGAAATTGGGAAAATCCGGGATCGAGATGGCGTAATAGCCATTGCAGCGTTCCTTCCACGCGGACTCAAGCGTCGCGCCGCGCCGGCCTTCAACGCTGATCGGCCGCACGAATCGATCCGAATGAAAACCGGTGCACAGCGCGATCAGATCAAGATCATGAACGACGCCATCCTTGTCGCGGATGCCACCGGGCAGCACCGTGTCGATGCCGCAGGTGATGGTCAGCAGATTGGGCAGTTGCGCCGCTTCGTAATAATCGGGCGAATAGATCAGCCGCTTGCAGGCGGCGCGATACGTCGGACGCAGCTTTTCCCGTAACACGGGATCACGAACGCTTTGTTCGAGATTCATCCGGCAATAGCCTTCGATCTCTTGCATCATCGGCGATTCGATATCGATAACGCCCTTGGTAAAGCGCTGAATATTGCCGAAATAGACAGGGTCGTAGCGGATGGCGTCGATTGCCTCGCGACTTTGGCGGAACACCGCTTTTTCAGCCTCGGTATAGGCAAACTGCACAACCGGCATGATCCATTGCGGCGAGCGCTGAAAATGCACCACCTCAAGCCCGCGCTTGGCGAGCGCGGTGACCAACTGCACGCCCGTCGAGCCATTGCCGACAACACCGATCTTCTTGCCTTCGAGCGGCACCGAATGATCCCAGCGCGCCGAATGGAATTTCACGCCGTCAAAATCATCCAGCCCGGGAATGGCGGGGATTTTGGGATGGTGGAGAACGCCGGTGGCAGCGATGATGAATTCGGCTTCGGCAATGTGGCCGTCGGCGGTTTCGACCTGCCAATCGCCGCTGGCGTCGCGCCAGGTGCAGCGCACGATTTCGGAATTGAAATTGATGATCGGCATCAGGTCGTAATCGGCGACGACCTTTTCAAAATAGGCCTGGACCTCGGGCCCGGGGGCGTAATAGCCCGACCATTCGGGGTTTGGGGCGAATTCATAGGTATAGGCGTGCGCCGGCACATCGCAGCTGAGCCCCGGATAGCTGTTATCGCGCCAGGTGCCCCCGATACGATCGGCCTTTTCATAGACGCTGACGTCGGTGTGTCCGGCCATGCGCAGCTTGATAGCCGCCAAAATACCGGACATGCCGGCGCCCAGGATGATGAAACGAGGCTGGAATTGCGACATGGCGCTTTCTCCGGTCAGATCGCGACGATGGGAGACAGGGTGTTGTCGTGGGGGTCAATCAGCCATTGGCGGTTTGTCATGTTGTTCCCCAGAATGGCGCCCGCATTCGCACAGGTCGACGACGCTGCATAGCAAGCCGATCGAATGTCCGCAAACAATTCGCGCAATTTTTACGCAATAGGCTAATTCAGCGGCTTTCTATCGGCTAATCGCGCAGTGAAAACAGTTTGATCTTGTCATGGCGCATGGCAGATTGGATAGTCCCAGGTTCAGGAGGGGTGGCCATCATGACCGATACCGAACTGCAAGCGCGGATCGAACGGCTGGAAGCGCTGGACGCGATCAGGCAGTTGCCAGCCAGATACGCACTGGCGCTCGATATGCGCGATATGGATGCGATGGTCGGGCTGTTTCCCGCCGATGTGCGCGTCGGCAAGGGCGCCAGCGGCCGCGCCGCGCTGCGCGCCTATATGGACCGCACGCTGCGGTCGCCATTTACCGGCACTTCGCACCATATCGGTGGCCATATCATCGAATTCGACGATGCCACCCATGCCCATGGCGTCGTTTATTCCAAGAACGAGCATGAAACCGGCGACGAATGGGTGATCATGCAGATGATGTATGTCGATGATTATGTGCGGGCGGACGACCGCTGGTATTTCGCCCGGCGGCTGCCGCTTTACTGGTACGCGACCGATCTCAACAAACCGCCAATCGGCGACAACAAGATGCGCTGGCCCGGCACGGACTGGAGCGATGGTGGCTTTCACAAGCTGTTCCCCAGCTTTGCCGATTATTGGGTGCGCGAAGGCGATGCCGGGGGCCCGGTGCCGGAGCCTGCACCGGCGGAACAGTTTCTGGCAACGATGCGGCGCGGCGCAGCGGCGCCCAAGGTAAAAGTGCGCGCCGATTGATACCGGCCCTCACCCTAATCATTGGCGCCGGTCAGGTGGCGCGCGGCGACATAGCCGAAGGTCAGTGCTGGCCCCAGCGTCGCGCCGGCGCCGGGGTAGCTTTCACCCATCATCGTCGCTGCATTGTTGCCGGCGGCATACAGGCCGGGGATCGGGTTGCCGGCCTTATCGAGCACGCGCGCGACATCGTCGGTGACCAGCCCGCCGTTGGTGCCGATGTCGCCGGGATAGATCGGGAAGGCGTAAAAGGGCGCCTTCACAATCGGTGCCAGGCATGGGTTGGGCGTGTTGCCGGCGTCACCATACATGCGATCGTAAATGGCGGTGCCGCGGTTGAAATCGGGGTCTTCGCCCTTGGCGGCATGGCTGTTGAAGCGTTCCAGCGTCGCGGCCAGCGCCGCCGGATCAACCCCGATCCTCGTCGCCAACCCGGCAATTGTCGGAGCCTTCTTCATGATGGCGCGCACGCCGGCGCTCTGCGCCCAATCGGGCAACAGCGGCAGCAACGGCCCCATCGGATATTTGTGACGAAAGCGATGGTCGAAGATCACCCAGCTCGGCGTCGTTCCGGCGCCCGGCACATCGAGCGCGACCATCTGTTGACCAACGATATGGTAGGAGGCAGCTTCGTTGAGATAGCGTTTGCCGGCCTGGTTGACGATGATGCAGCCGGGCAGGGCGCGTTCGATGGTCGATAGCCGGCCGCGTTCTTCACCAGGTACCGAAAATACCGGCGCCGACCAAGTGCTGTGCATGTTGCGGGTGGCCGCCCCTACCGCCAGCGCGGCGATAATCGAATCGCCGGTATTGCCGGTCTGGCCGCCGCTGCGCACCGGGTTGGGCTGCAACGGCACATATTTCGCCCGCAGCGTTGCCGATTGTTCAAAGCCGCCCGCCGCCAGCACGACACCCTTGCGCGTACCGATGCGCAGGCTTTGGCCGTTGCGTTGGATGACAGCACCGGTAACCCGGCCATTTTCATGGACCAGTTCGGTCATCGGGCTATCGAGCCAAAGTTCGACGCCGCGATCCTTCAGCGCCAACCGCAAGCCGCCGGCAAGCGCATTGCCCAGCGTCAGATAGCGGTCCTTGGTCGAGCGCAGCCGCTGGCCGATGTCGCCGTAATAGCGCAGCAAAATCTTGCCGAGCGCCTTCGTCCAGCCCGGCGGGCGGAACAGCAGGGCATAGGTTTCGGTGAACTGCCAGTTGATGAAGCCGAACAGGCTGGCGGCAGGCGATGCGGCGCGCAGGGTCGCCATGTCGGGGCCGAGCAACCGGCCGTCGATCGGCGTCGGCATATGGGTGCGATAACCATCTTTGCCGCCGGGTTCCTCGACATGATAATCGGGATAGGGCAGCGCTTCATAATTGATGATGGTGTTGGCGGTCACCCAGCGCAACATCTTTGGCGCATTGTCGATAAAGGCGCGGATATGGGCGTCGGGGACATTCGCCGACGACAGCTTGCGAACATAGGTAAAGGCTTCGTCGGCGCTGTCCTCGCGACCCAGCGCCTTGGCCTGGTCGCTGCACGGGATCCAGATGCCGCCGCCCGATGTGGCGGACGATCCGCCCCATTCGCTGCCCTTTTCAACGACCAGCACTTCGGCGCGGGTTTGCACCGCGACCAGCCCGGCCAACAACCCGCCGGCGCCCGAACCTATGACCAGCACATCGACTTCGCGGTCCCATCCGGTATTTTTTGCCATGGTCATGCCGTCCCCCGATAGTGTCGTGACTGTTTGGCCGCGACGCGCTTCACATCATGCTGCCGGAAACCGGGAAACGCCACCATGGCGGCATTGCGTTCGAATTGCCGCGCTGTGGCGGAAATACCGTCCCGGGCCGCCGACGGCACAATCACGACGGCAGATACATTTGCGCCGCTTTGCCGCCATCGACCGGCAGCGCAACGCCGGTGATATAGGCCGCGGCATCCGACAGCAAAAAGGCGATGGCTTGCGCCAATTCATCGGGCTTGCCGCCCCGGCCCATCGGGATCGCATCGGCGGTGGCCTTGGCGGCGTCGGGATTCATCCGGGTATAATCTTCATTGCCCGGCGTGTTGACCTGACCGGGAACGATGACATTGACTCGCACCCCGGCGCGCGCGCCTTCCATGGCGGCGACAGCGGAAAACTGGATCATCGCGGCCTTTGATGCCGAATAGCTGGCCAGATAAGGTGCCGCGCGGATGCCGCAGGTCGAAGCTATGTTGACGATGCTGCCGCCGCCGGCCTTTGTCATGACTTTCATTGCGGCCTTGGTGCCAATGAAGACGGCGTCGGCATTGACGGCAAAATCAGCGCGCCACTGGTCAAGCGACAGCTTGGCAATGGCGGCATAATGCACCGACATGGCGTTATTGACCATCATGTCGAGCCGGCCATGACGCGCGGCGACATCAGCGACCATCGCTGCAAACGCCTCGGCATCGGATACGTCGAGCTGGATTGCCTCGATCTTGCCACCGGCTGCTGCGATAGCCGCGCGGGCTTCTTCCAGCTTGTCGGCGCGGCGGGCGCAGATGATGACGGTGGCGCCGCGTGCCGCCAACAGGCTGGCGGTGGCACGGCCGATGCCGTCGCTGCCGCCGGTGACAATTGCGACCTTGCCGGGAAACATCATGCGCTGGCTCCTGCCGCGATCAGGTTGAGCGCGGCTTCATTGGGGGTTTTGATGACGCAGCTGGTGCCACCGGGGGAATACATCATCGTCACGCAGCGGTTGCAGGCGGTGCAGCCCGACTGGCTGATGGCGCCCGATTGCAGATCGTTGACAAAGGCCGGATCATGGACCAGCGCCCGGCCGAGTGCGATGGCATCGAACCCATCGGCCATGGCGGTTTCGACGCCGTCGAGCGACTGGACACCGCCAAGATAGGCAAGCGGCATCTTGACGGCCGCGCGAATGCGCAGCGCATGTTCGCGCAGGTAATTTTCGCGGAATACAACATTGCCTGGCTCGGTGAAGCTTTGCACCCACATGCCAATGGCGATGGCGAGATTTGCCGGCTTGCCGCGGTTCGATTTGGGGAAGGACGAACCGAACATCGCGGTAATCGATTCGACATTCAGGCCATTCGACAGCACCGCCATATGGGCTCCGCCGGCTTCGAGCGCCTTGGCCACGGCAATGCCGTCCTCGATAGTGTTGCCGCCTTCCTTGCCATCGGTCATGCTGAATTTGGCGACGACGGCGATGTCCTTGCCGACGGCATCGAGCACCCGCCCCAGCACTTCGACCGGAAAGCGCACACGCTTTTCAATCGATCCGCCATACCCGTCCCAGCGGCCGTTGTAGAATTTCGAGATGAACTGGCTGAGCAGATAGCCATGCCCCATATGCAATTCGACCGCATCGAAGCCGGCGGCGCGGGCGTTTTTGGCAGCGACGACAAATTCGTCGGCCATCGCGGCCATATCGGCCTTGCTCATGGCCTTTTTCAGCCAGCGATTGCTCATCACGCCGATCTTGTTGAAGCCGCCACTGGCGCTGAAGGGCCGCGATACGGCAAGGTCGTCCTTGCTCAGGAAAGTGAAGCAGCCGGCATGGGTCAGTTGCGCCATTGCCGCGCCGCCATGCCGATGGACGCCGTCCGTCAAGGCCCTGAAATCGCCGATCGTGTCTGTATCGAGCGTCGCCTGATCAACGAATGTCCGGCCGTCGCGGCTGGTGGCGCAATAGGCAACGGTGGTAAGCGCCGCGCCGCCGGCGGCGACATTTTCATGAAATTTCGCCAGCCCCTTGGTGACAAGACCGCCCTTGGCCATGCCTTCGTTGGTTGCCGCCTTGATGAAGCGATTGCGCAGGCGGATCGGACCCACGGTAAATGGCGTAAACGCCGATGCTGCCGCGCTGTCGGGCATGGCTGGCTTCCTTCCCCAAAATTTGTACAACTGCCCTATTCTTTGACGTTGAATAACGCAAATCTTGTTTATGATGGCCTTATGTCATCAGGATGCGTAGAGTTCACGCAATAGTTTTGCGAAACTTAGGGAGAATCGCGATCATGGTAGACCTGACGGGCAAAGTGGCGCTGATCACGGGCGCCGGGCAAGGCGTGGGCCAGGGCATCGCGCTGGCGCTGGCGCGCGCCGGTGCGACAATTGCCGTGACCGGGCGGACCAAGGCCAAGCTGGTAGAAACGTGCCGGTTGATAACCGAGCGCGGCGGCAATGCCATCTCCATCGCCTGCAACGTGCGCAGCGCCGATGATTGCGAACGCACCGTGGCTGATGTGGTGGCACAGCTTGGCGGCATCGATATTCTGGTCAACAATGCCCAAGAAGTCGCGCTCGGTACGCTGCTCGAGGTCAGCGACGAGGCTTTTACCGGCTCGTTTGAATCGGGACCGCTGGCGACCTTCCGGTTGATGAAGCTGGTTCACCCGCATCTGGTGGCGCGCGGCGGCGGCACGATCTTCAACCTTGCATCATCGGCCGGGGTACGATGGGACATGGCGCGATATGGGCCCTATGGCGCCGTAAAACAGGCGATCCGCGTGCTGACCCGCGCTGCCGCCGCCGAATGGGGGCCGGCCAATATCCGCGTGCTGACCATCGCGCCGCATGCCGAATCGCCGGGGGTGAAGTGGTGGGTGGCCAATAATCCCGAAGAAGCGGCGGCGTTCTTCAAGACCATCCCGGCCGGGCGCTTTGGCGATTGCGAGCAGGATATCGGGCAAGCCATTGTCGCGCTTTGCGGGCCGGAAATGCGCTATCTGACCGGCGCGACCATCCCGCTCGATGGCGGCCAGGCAAATTTCGACTGAAAGGGGCTTAGCCGTGGAAAAAATCATTGCCGCGCTGTGGAAACCCGAGGCGCGGCCGGCTGCCGATTTCAACGCCGCCCTGATCGGGCCGTTGGCGGCTGAATTACACGCTGCCGGCGCGCAGCACCTGCGGCTCAACCTGCAGGACGAAAGCGTTGCTGCCGGGGCCAAGCTGCAACAGGTCAATACCCGGCCCCAGATGAACGCCATCGCACAATTCTGGCTTCCGAGCGCCAATGCGCGGTTCCGGGCCGATGTCGATGCAGCGCTGGCGCGGCACAGTGCGCAGGTGGCCGCATGGATTGCGGTTGAATCGACGATCATCGCCAATGTCGACCATCCGTCAGCGCCAGGCGCACGCACCTGGGGGTTTTCGCAATCGACATTTCTGGGGTTGCCGCCGCGCCTGTCGCATGATGCGTGGCGGCGGATCTGGCAGACGACCCACACCAGCGTCGCCATCGAAACCCAGGCAAACTTTGAATATATCCAGAATCTTCTGATCCAGCCGCTGCAGGACGACGGCCCGGAATTTGCCGGTTTTGTCGAAGAATGTTTCCCGATCGCAGCGCTGATCGACCCCCAGGTGTTTTTCGATGCAGTCGGCAATCCGGCCAAGTTCGAGGCCAATCTTGCTGCCATGATGGAAAGCTGCGGTCGCTTCATCGATTTCGACCGGATCGACGTGCTGATCACCAGCCAGTTCAACCTGTGACCGAACCGATCATCCGCATTGGCGGTGGCGCTGCATTTTTTATCGATTCGGCGCTGGCGGTGCCGCAGTTGCTGGCCGCAGGGGTCGATTACATCATTCTCGATTATCTCGCTGAAGGGGCGATGGGGCTGTTCGGGCGGCTGCGGCTGGCAGACCCGGCGGGGGGCTTCCCAAGCGATTTCATGGCTGTCCATATCGGTCCGCATCTGGCGGCGATTGCCGAAAAACGCGTGCGGATCATTGCCAATGCCGGCGGCGTCAATCCGGCCGGGCTGGCCGATGTGTTGCGCAAGCGGCTGGCCGAGCTTGGCCTTGATCTGCGGGTGGCGGCGATCGCCGGTGACGACCAGATGCGCCGCGCCGCAGAATTTGTCGGTGCCGGCGTTACCGATATGGCCAATGGCAGCGCTTTTCCGCCAACCGGCCTGACCAGTTGCAACGCCTATCTCGGTGCCTTTCCGATTGCAGCGGCGCTGGCCGGTGGCGCCGATATCGTCATTACCGGTCGGGTGGTCGATTCGGCGCTGGCGCTGGGGCCGCTGATCCATGAATTTGGCTGGGGCCCGCATGATTTCGACCTGTTGGCGGCCGGCACGCTTGCCGGCCATCTTGTTGAATGCGGGGCGCAGGCGACGGGCGGCACCTTTACCGATTGGCGCGATGTGGAGGGTTGGGCCAATATCGGCAGCCCGATTGCCGAATGTGCCCGCGATGGCCGCCTGGTCATCACCAAGCCCGACGGCAGCGGCGGTGTGGTCAGCGTCGGTACGGTCGCCGAACAGATGCTTTATGAAGTTGGCGATCCCCAGACCTATTTCGTGCCGGATGTGACCTGCGATTTTTCGGGTGTCAGCCTTTCCCAGCAAGCTATCGACCGAGTCGCTGTCAGCGGCGCCCGGGGTCTGCCACCCACTGCGACATTGAAGGTGTGCGCGACTTTTGATGACGGCTGGCGCGCCATTGCCTATCAGCCGATCATCGGCCCGGATGCCGTAGTGCGCGCGCGGCGACAGGCCGAAGCGCTGTTTGCGCGCGGGCGAACGATGCTCAAGGCGCAGGGGCTGGCCGATTTTCGCCGTACCGATGCCGTGCTGATCGGCGCCGGGGCAGCGCTTGGTCCGCGCCTGTTCAATGCAGCGGCGCAGGAAATTGTGGTCAAGCTCGTTGCCGATCATGATAGCGCTGCCGCCGCCGGGATGTTCGTGCGCGAGCAATTCGCGGCGATTTCGGCGATGTCGCCGGGGACCAGCGTGAGCTTTGGCGCGCAGGTCATTCCCATCGCCGGGTTGGTGTCATTCCTCATCCCGAAATCATCGGTTGTGGCGACAATCGACACCGGCGACGGGCCAGTGCCATGTGCAGGAGAGCGGGTTGCCGGCTTTGACCCGGAACAGATAGAGCGGCCCGTAAAGAACGCCCGTGCCGGCAAGACGCCGCGCCTGCTGGGCGATCTTGCCTATGTGCGCAGTGGCGAAAAAGGCGAATCCATCAACATCGCGGTCATTGCGCGCGATGCGGCGCAGCTTCCGGCGCTGCGTGCGGCCCTGGCGCCAGATGCTGTCGCCGCCTGGCTCGGGCATTTGTTCGATGCGCCTGGCGAAGTGACCGTCTATGACGTGCCGGGCGTTTGTGGCCTCAACATTGTTCTGGCCGGGGCGCTGCCGGGCGGGATCAATGCCAGCACCCGCCTCGACCCGGCCGCCAAAAGCGTCGGTCAGCAGTTGTTGGGCTTTGTCGTGCCCGTCTGAACGCCGGACACTGCCCCGTCAGCGTTGTCGCGGTATCAGACGGCGCGCAATGTCCCGGTTGCCACGACCGGCCCGGTTGGTTGGCCGGTTGGCGAGCCACCATAGGGCTCGATCGAGATGGCCAGCGTCGCCCCCGATGTGAGCCCCTTGAGCTGGTCGGATGTGATGACGTGCTTGCTCGGGTCCTTGATGTCGATCACGCCCAGCGAACGCGGCGGGTTCTTGCCCTCGATCACCCAAAGCTCGGCTGATTTGCCTTCATCCTGGCGCTGGGTTGCCGGGGTCAGCAATACCGCACCGCGCATCGGGTCATAGGCGGCCGACAGCAAAGGCTTGCCATCGGCACCAGCAAGCGCTGCGACGAGCATTTCGGGTGGCGCGCGAGGAGCCGGTGGCGGCGTTGGCCCAACCTGTGCCAGCGCGACCAACGCGGCAGCAACACCGGCAATGCTGGCACCGCGCCACAGCATGAGGCTGTTCCACAAGCCTGGCTTTGCCGGGGCAGCCACCATTGCGATCCGCTGCGGCGCCGGCGCGATCTCGGCTTCGATAGCGGCCCAGATATCGGCCGAAGGCGCCACGCTGGCGGTGGCGGCGTCAAGCGGTGAAAGCCGCATCGTCCAGGCATCAACGATCGCGCGAAACGCCGGGTCCGAGCGCATGCGCACATCCACGGCGCGGCGTTCCTTGCGGTCGAGTGCGCCAAGCGCAAAATCCATCGCCAGCGCTTCGTCAACGGTCATGCCGTCCCAGTCCTCGTGGGGGATGTCCTCGCGGGCGGTCATGCGGCGCGCCCGTCATGGAGGGTGGCAAGGTCGGTCTTCATGCGCATCAGTCCACGACGAACCCAGCTTTTCAGGGTGCCAACCGGTACGCCTTCGCGCGCAGCCAGCGTTTCATAGGTTATGCCTTCGAAATAACAGCTGCGGATCGCGGCGGCGTGCCGCGGTTCGAGGGCAGCGAGCGCGGCATTGAGCTGCGCGGCCTCGCGATTGCCATCGATGATGACATCGGCGCTCGGGCTGTGGTCGCGGACTTCGGCGGCTTCCTCAAGCGGGGCCGATGGCCGGCTGCCGCGGGCGCGCAACCGGTCGATGGCGCGGTTGCGCGCAATCGTTGCCGTCCAGGTGACGGGGCTGGCACGGGCCGCGTCAAACTCGGCCGCCTTTCGCCAGATCGTCACATATACCTCCTGCAAGACATCTTCCGCCTCGGTGCGTTCGATCAATATACGCAGGATGATGCCAAATAGTTTTGATGAGGTACGCTGGTAAAAGATTTCAAAGGCTTGGCGGTCGCCATTAGCAGCCTGCGCCAAAAGCGCAGACAATTCCGCGGCACCAGGAGACGGAGCGCTCACAGTTTCCTTACCTGCATCCGGATCGGGCCATCGGCCCGACCATGGACGAACTGGTCAACATAGGGGTTGTCGGCGGAATCGATACCATGGCGCGGACCGTGCCAGACGATTTGACCTTCGTAAAGCATGGCGACAGAATCGGCGATTTTGCGAACACTTGCCATATCATGCGTAATTGTCAGCGCCGTGATCTTGAGATCGGTGACGAGTGTGCGGATCAGGTTGTTGATGACATCGGCCATGATCGGGTCGAGCCCGGTCGTCGGTTCATCGAAAAACAATATCTCGGGGCGCGCGGCAATGGCCCGGGCGAGCGCGACGCGTTTCTGCATGCCGCCCGATAATTCCGACGGGCGCAGATCGGCAACATCGGCGCCCAGCCCGACGCGGGCGAGATTATCGATCGCAGCAGCCCGCCGCTCCGTCGCCGGGCCTTTCAAGGCAAAGCTGATGTTGCGCCACACCGGCAGCGAATCGAACAGCGCGCCGCCTTGAAACAACATGCCGAAGCGTGCCTGATGATCGGCCAGCGCGCGTGCCGACAGGCCGACAACGCTTTTGCCATCGACGCGGATGTCACCCGCATCGGGCCGCAGCAGCCCCAATATGCATTTGAGCGTCACCGATTTGCCGGTGCCCGAGCCGCCGATGATGACCATTGATTCGCCGGGCTGGATCGACAGGTCGACACCGTTGAGCACGACCTTGGCACCAAAGTGTTTCTTGACACCGGCAAGGACGATCTTGGCGGTCATGAACCGAAAACGATCACGGTGATGATCAGGTTGGACAGCAGGATGAGGATGAAAGCCGATACAACGGCATTTGTCGTCGCCCGCCCGACCCCGGCAGCGCCGCCGGATGAATGATAACCATGATAGCAGCCCATCAACGCAATGAAGAAGCCGAACACCGCGGCCTTGACCATCGACGAAATGACGTCATCGGCCTTGAGAAACTGTGCCGTGGTGTTGAGATAGGCAGCCGAATTGAAACCCAGCCGGCCAGTGGCCAGCAGCCAGCCACCCATGACACCCAGCGCATTCGACACCAGCACCAGCAGCGGCATGACCAGCACAGCGGCGATGATGCGCGGCCCGACAAGATAGCGATAGGGATCGGTGCGCAGGGTCGTCAGCGCGTCAATCTGTTCGGTCACGCGCATCGTGCCGATTTCCGCGGCCATGGCGCTCGATACCCGGCCAGCCACCATCAGGCCGCCCAGCACCGGCCCGAGTTCGCGGACGATGCCGATTACAGTGACGGCGGGTACGGTCGCTGCGGCGTTGAAGCGGCTGCCACCGATATAAATCTGCTGCGCCAGCGCCGATCCGGTGAAAAGCGCGGTCAGCCCGACCACCGGCAGCGAGAAATAGCCGATGACCAGCATCTGTTCCAACAGTTGCACCGGATACCAGGGCGGCCGCACCATGCGACCCAGCGCGGTAATGGCAAAGCGCGCGAGCCGGCCGATCGACCCGAGCAACGCAATTATGACGCTGCCAAGGGCGATTAGCGCGTGCGACAGGGTGATGGCGAGACTGGTCATTGATAGACCCGGGCATAGCGAGCGCCGAGCCCTGTAAGCAACTCATATTCGCTGCGGCCGCAAGCAGCGGCAGTGGCGGCGAGATCGAAATCGATATCGAGAAAGTCACCTTCGACCAGCGGCGGCGCTGCGCTCACATCAAACGCCGCCATGTCCATCGATACCCGCCCGACCGCCGGGCAGGGGGTGCCATCGGCCAGTGCCGCGCCGGCATTCGACAGCGACCGTACATAGCCATCGGCATAACCGATCGCCGCCACGGCAATGGTCATGTCATGCGCTGCCGTGAAGGTGGCGCCATAGCCGATTGCATCCCCGGCACTGACGCGGCGCAACTGCAGGATGCGCGCCGATAGCGCCACGACGGGCAAAAGCCGTCCGCCATCGGGCGCAGGGCCGCCACCAAAAAGCCCGATACCAGGCCGGGTCAGCCCGAAATGATAACCCGAACCCAGCCCGATACCGCCCGAATTGGCCAACGCATACCGCTGTGCGGGCACCCGCGCCGCCAGTTCGGCAAAGCGGGCGCGTTGCATCTCGTTGCGCGGGTGCCCCGGGGTTTCGGCGCAGGCGAGGTGCGAATGCAGGGTGTGAAGCTGCAACCCGTCGAGCAGGCCTGACAGGGCATCGGCGGGCGAAAGGCCCAATCGGTTGAGCCCGGTATCGACCATGATATCACAGGGGCGTCCGGTGGGTTTCCAGGCGACGACTTGCGCCGGCGTGGCGAGCACCGGCACGGCGGTCGACGCCAGCGCCGTTGCCAGATCATCGGCACCGGCGCCGTGCAATACCGCGATTCGCGCCTCGATGCCGGCCAGCGCCGCGACTTCGTGCCAATGGGCGACAAACAGGTCACGGCAGCCGGCAGCAACCAGCGCCCGGGCACTGGCGCGGGCACCCACGCCATAGCCATCGGCCTTGATGGCAGCACCGCAATCGGCAGCGCCACCGGCCTTGGCAAAGCGCCGCCAGTTCGCCACCAGCGCGGCAGTATCGACGGTCAGGCGGGCGTTGTAAGGCGACATCTTGCCCTTGGGCTTAGGGGGTTTTGCCGCCCTGCGAAAGCGGCGCGCGTCATTCATGGCGGCGAAAGCCAATTCGCACTATACCCATTGCCAGGCACACGACTGCCGGTTGAAAGATGAAAATGACGCGCTTCCTGGTTTCCACCCTGCTGGTCTCGCTGGCCTTTGCTGGCGCCGTCCCGCTTGCTGCACAGCCGGCGCCGCGCCCCGACACCGAATTCTGCGCCAAGATGCGCGCCAAAGATCCTGGCGGCATCTGTTCGCCCAAGGGCGAATATGTGACGGCTGAAAAAGTCTATCTGCCCGATGGCCGGGTCGTGGCCCGCTCGACGGGGCGCTGAATTTTCAGTCGAACAACGAACTCACCGAGCTTTCCTCGCTGGTGCGGCGCATGGCTTCGGCAAGCAGCGGTGCGATCGTGATACGGCGGATTTTGTTCGCTGCCTTGACCGACGCTACGGCGGCAATCGAATCGGTGATGACGAGTTCGGTCAGCGCCGAGCCATCGACCCGCGCCACGGCGCCGCCCGAAAGAACGCCATGGGTGACATAAGCAGTCGCGCCCGTCGCCCCGGCCTCGAGCAATGCGGCGGCAGCGTTGCACAAGGTGCCGGCTGAATCGACGATATCGTCAACCAGCACGCACATCTTGCCGCGCACATCGCCGATGATGTTCATCACTTCTGATTCGCCGGCGCGTTCACGGCGCTTGTCGACGATAGCGAGTGGCGCATTGCCCAATCGCTTGGCGAGCGCGCGGGCGCGGACGACGCCGCCCACATCGGGCGACACGACAACCAGATCCTGCTTGGCCAGCCGTGATTCGATATCGGCGGCAATGACCGGCGCGGCATAAAGATTGTCGGTCGGGATATCGAAAAACCCTTGAATTTGGCCGGCGTGAAGATCGACCGAAAGCACCCGGTCGGCACCGGCCTTGGTGATCAGATTGGCGACGAGCTTGGCCGAAATCGGCGTGCGCGAACCCGATTTGCGGTCCTGCCGGGCATAGCCGAAATAAGGCACTACGGCGGTGATGCGCCGCGCCGATGCCCGGCGCAGTGCATCGATGCAGATCAGCAATTCCATCAGATTGTCATTGGCCGGCGCTGCCGTCGGCTGAACGACAAACACGTCTTCACCACGAACATTTTCATGGATTTCGACAAAGATTTCTTCATCGGCGAAGCGCCGCACCGATGCCGATGTCAGCTGCAGGTCGAGATAATCGGCAATCGCCAGCGCGAGTTCAGGATTGCCGTTACCGGCGAGAATTTTCATGGCGTGGTCGGTGCCCCCAGCGATTTCACCCCGCCAATAGCCGGGCTGTCACCTGCCAGCAACAAAAGCCTGCAATGGCAGCAGCAATGGCAGATCCGCTGGCGGCATTGCCAGCCGGTCGAGGGCGTCGGCCGTGTGCCAGGCGATCGGCTGACCTTCATCACCCACCGGCTCGCCGGTCCAGGCGGTACAGGTGTACAACAGCATCAACAGATGAAAATCCGGATAGGCGTGGGCGACAAAACTGAGCGGCTGCAGATCGGTCTGGGCAACGCTGATCCCCAGTTCTTCGGCCAGTTCGCGCGCCAGTGCCGCCGCCGGTGCTTCGCCCGGTTCGATCTTGCCGCCGGGAAACTCCCAAAGACCGGCAAGCGATTTGCCGGGCGGTCGCTGCGCTACCAATACCCGGCCGGCGGCATCGATCAACGCCGCCGCCACAACATCGACCCGCCGCATCAGCGCCAGACGATGAGCTTGACTCTGTCGCCCCGCGCCAGCCGGCTGGTGGTGGCAAGGCCGTTCAGCGTCAGGAAACGGGCCTGGCGGTCATCATCATACGCCATGCGCGCGCTGAGCGTGGCGATGGTATCGCCCGGACGTATCGCCACGACCGCGACGCGGCGGGTGCGCACCGCATCGGCTGTCGTCAGTCGTCGTACCGAATTGATCAAGGGCGCGAATGCCTGGCCGCCCCCCTGCGGCGCGAGCGTGAGCAGGTGATAATAGCTGTCCGGCCCCCAGCGATAAACCGCCAGCGTCGCGTCGATGCGGCCGCTTTGGGTCGCTACCTGCGTCTGGCTGATACCCGCCTCAATGCCGTTGATGACCGTTGGCTGGATGTCGGCGGGCGGTGCGCCGGCGGCGTTCCAGACCTTGGCGGCGTAGTTCGCCAGCGAAAGCCCGCCAGCGCTGCCACCGGAAAACTGGAATCGCCCGGCGCCGTCCTTGCTGCCGTTTACGGCTGCCGGGGTGTTTTCCAGCGTAAAACCGGCGGGCGCGTCAAAGGCAATGCCCAGGCCCTGGTGCCGAAAGCTGGCGCCGCGGATAACGCCCTGTGCCGGGTCATCGTCATACGCCATGCCATCGATCGCACTCAAAAAGCTGTCGCGGTTGGTGGCACGCGCACCGCTTCTGGCAACGAAAGTTGCCGCTTCCTTGCGAATCCGCGCCACCCGCTCGGCATTGGCCGGGTGGGTTGATAGCCAGCCGACCGGTTCGACAGTTCTTTTGCCGGCGAGGCGCGCCTCCAGCGTCGTCTGCGCCCCCAGCGAGGCAAGAATGTCACCACTGGCCATCGGGTCATAACCGGCGCGGCTGAGATAGCGTACGCCCAGACTATCGGCCTCGCGCTCCTGATTGCGCGAATAGCCCAGCGTGTAGAGTTGCGCGCCAGTGCCGGCCAATTGCCCGACGATGTTGGAGCCGGTGACGGCGCCGAGCAGCGCGGCGCCCAGCCCGGCAAGCCCGGCGCGCTGTCCACGCTTTTGTGAATGCCGGGCAGCGACATGGCCGATTTCATGGCCCATGACAAAAGCCAGCTCGGCCTCGTCATTCATCAGGGCCACGAGCTGGCGGGTGACATAAACATAGCCGCCCGGGATGGCGAAGGCATTGTTGGCGTTAGAATTCAACAAGGTGACGGTGTAATCGCCGGGCTTCGATGCCAGCCCCGATTGTACCGCGATCCGCTGCCCGACGCTGCGCACATAGGCCGCTTGCGGTCCTTCATAGGCGCCGCCGAATTGTGCCACGAGCTGCGGGTGCGCCTTTGCGCCCTCGGCGCGATCATTGGCCGACAGGCCCGGCACTTGCGCTGTGGATGCGGTCGCAACCAGCAGCATGGCAATCGGGAGTATGCGAACGACGGCCATGCTGCGTCCTGAAATCAGAGGAGTCGCCCCATTTCGACGAACTTGTTGCGGCGAGCCTTGCGCAGCGCCGCCGGGTTCATTGCCAGCAACGGCGTCAGCTCGGCCGCCAGCGCCATCGACAAGGATGTAATCGCACCGGCCGGGTCGCGATGCGCACCGCCCAGCGGTTCGGTAACGATAGTATCGATAACGCCAAGTTTTTTGAGATCGGCCGCGGTCACCCGCATCGCCTCGGCGGCTTCAGGCGCGTGGCTGTTCGCCCCGGATCCGGGTGATTTCTCGGCTGTGCGCCACAGGATCGAAGCACAGCCTTCGGGCGAAATTACCGCATAAACCGCGTGTTCGAACATGATGACGCGATCGGCCGCGGCCAGCGCTACGGCACCACCCGATCCGCCTTCGCCGGTAATGGCGGCGATCACCGGCACTTCGGCGGCAAGGCAGGCTTCGGTGGCGCGCGCGATCGCTTCGGCCTGGCCGCGTTCTTCGGCATCCAGCCCGGGAAATGCGCCCGCCGTATCGACAAGCGTGATCACCGGCACGTTGAAGCGGCTGGCCATTTCGATCAGGCGGATCGCCTTGCGATAGCCTTCGGGCCGCCCCATGCCGAAATTATGCTTCACCCGCGTCGTGGTGTCGTTGCCCTTTTCATGGCCGATGACCATCACCGGCGTGCCGCTACCGCGCAGTCGGCCGAGGCCGCCGATAATGGCAAAATCCTCACCAAAGGCACGGTCGCCGGCCAGCGGCGTGAAATCATCGAGAAGCAACTTCACCATGTCGCCAAAATGCGGCCGATTCGGGTGGCGGGCGACCTGAGTCTTCTGCCAGGGCGTCAACCTTGCATAGGTTTCGGCAAGCAGGCGGCGGGCGGCACCTTCGGCGTGCTTGGCGCCCGCCTCATCACCGGCAGCACGATAATCGGCAGCACGGCCCTGGATCGTCGCCACGGGCTTTTCGAAATCGAGATAGGATGTTGTCACGCGAGCAAGGCCTATAGCGCGGCTGCGCGTTGGTCAATCAAGTCGCAGCGCCCTTGCCATATCGTTGGCCAGTAAGGCCCGCATCGCCACGGCATCATAATCGGCATGACGCGCCGCAGCGGCGGCACAGGCCGCGACCTCCGGGGCATCAACGCGCACCAGTTCGTCCAGACTGGCGCCGACACTGTCGCTTTCCCAGGCCGCGGCGAGCCGACCAAGGCCGCGCTGCTCTATCCGCATCGCGTGGATGCGCGTCTCGACCCGATCCGGCAACAGCAACTGCGGACAGCCGGCGCGTATCGCATCGAGGCAAAGGCCATGGCCGCCGCGATGCACCACAACCGTCGCCATGGTCAGTGCCGCGGCGACATCGACAGGTTCGATCTCGTGCCGGATCGAGGCTGGCAATTCAAAAGTCGGCAGGGCACTGCTCACCCAGATCACGGGCCAGCCACGCCCGGCCAGCGCTTGCGCAATCGGCACCGCGATCGGGCGGTCAAAGGGCACATATACGAAAATGCGCGGGCCGGGCGCCGTCGGCCAATCGGGGGCCCGGCTGGCTTCGAGGCCTTCCAACGGGCCATAGAGCATTGTATCGCTGGGCGCGTCCATCGGAGCAAGTTCCGGCCAGCTTTTCAGAAAAGGTGTCGCTGTGGCGAGAAGTTCGGCGACGCCGTCGAGCACCGGAGCCCCGAAAGCCCTGCACACGCTGCGTATCACCCGGTTCGGTACGGCATCGGCCGTCGCGCGCATGGCCCGGCTCTCGGGCAACCAGAAGGCGATCTCGGGCATTGGCCGCACCGCTGGCGGGCAGGTGAAGGGCGTACCGATTCGGGCCGCCGGCAATCCGGCGATATGCGCCGCGAGCAACGATGCTGGGGCGTGCTCGCCATAGATGGCATCGGGCTTCACCAGATCGAACAGCGCTAGCCAGGCGCGGACCAGTTCCGCCAGGCCGTCATCATCGGCAAAGCCGCCATCGGCAATCGCCTGACCATAGCTGTAGGTCATCGTTGATACCAGCGATCGCGTCCATATTGGCGCCTGCAACACGCTGGAAAAGGGTTTGTCGGTGAGCACCCGCACTGTCACCACATCGCGCGACGCCAGCCAGCTTTCATGCCCCAGCGCCGCCAATGCGCGCGCCGCGGCCGCCAGATAGTTGATATGGCCATAGCCCAGGCCCAGCTCCCAGCAGGCGAGCAGCCGCGCCATCAGGCGGTGACCGCACGCCGCCGATAGCGGAAATACCAGACTTCATGGCCCAGCCGGCGCGCCTTGGCTTCGTAACGGGTTTGCGGCCAATCGTCGGGCCGGATTTGAAAGTCAGCCGGGCTTTCGGCCAACCACTCGAAATCCGCTGACGCGGCCATCTGCATCATCGCCCAGCGACAATAGACGGGGTGGTCGGTGCCAAGCCGGAACTCGCCGCCGGGCTTGAGCACCCGTGCGACAATGGCCAATGGTCCGGGATTGACGAAGCGGCGCTTGGCATGGCGTGCCTTGGGCCAGGGGTCGGGGTGGAGCAGGAACACCCGGTCAAGGCTGGCATCGGGCAACCGGTCGAGCACATCGAGCGCATCGCCATTGTGCAGGCGAATATTGTCGAGCCCACGATCCCGCACTTCGAGCAAGGCGCCGACCACGCCATCGATAAAGGGTTCAGCGCCGATGATCCCGACATCGGGGTTGGCCGCCGCCTGCGCCGCCATATGTTCGCCGCGCCCAAAGCCGATCTCCAGCCACAGTGCCCGGTCCGCGCCAAACAGGCCGGCCGCCGTCAGCGGCCCGGCTTCCGGCACAGCAAGCCGCGGCAGCAAATCCTCGACCAGCGCCGCCTGGCCGATGCGCAACTTGTGGCCGGTGCGGCGGCCATAGAGCCGGCGGATGGAGGCGGGATCGGGCGTCATTACCGATGCCAATGCCGTAGCCGGTTGCATTTGGAAAGTGCCGCGTGTTTGATGACGATGCACGACACGCGGTCAGCGCGTGCGGCCGATTGGGGAGAAGACCGCGATGACCAGCAATGCCGAGCATTTCGATGTGCTGATTGTTGGCGCCGGTATTTCGGGGATCAGCGGTGCCTGGCACCTTCGTCATCAGCGCCCGGGCAGCAGCTTTGTCGTGCTGGAGGCCGAGGGCAGCTTTGGCGGTACCTGGCTGACGCATCGTTTCCCCGGCATCCGGTCGGACAGCGATCTGTACACCTTCGGCTTTTCCTTCAAGCCATGGGTTGGCCCGCCGATCGCCACGGCCGCAGAAATCCAGGCCTATCTCGGCGCGGTCATCGACGAAAACGACCTGGCCCGCGATATCCGCTACGGCCATCGCATCATCAACGCCGAATGGTCGAGCGCGGCGCAGTGCTGGACTGTTACCGCGGTGCGCACCGATACCGGCGAGCAGCGGCGTTTCACCGCCAATTTCCTGTGGATGTGCCAGGGCTATTACCGCCATCGTCAGGGTTATATGCCCGAATGGCCGGGCATGGCTGATTATCAGGGGCAGATCGTCCACAGCGAGGAATGGCCCGAAGCGCTCGATTATACCGGCAAGCGGGTTGTCGTCATCGGTTCGGGCGCGACCGCCGCGACGATCGTGCCGGCGATGACCGATACGGCGGCGCATGTCACCATGCTGCAGCGTTCGCCGACCTATTTCCTGCCGGGGGCCAACGCCAACGAGCTGGTCGACAAGCTGCGCCTGCTCGAAGTCGACGACGATATCATCCATGATATTGCGCGGCGCGAGCGCAATTTCGAACAGGCCGAAATGACCCGGCGCTGTCATGAGGAACCCGATCTTGTTACCGCCGAGTTGATCGAAGGCATGCGGGCGCTGTTGCCCGATGGGTATGACATGCGCCACTTCACGCCGGCATATCGGCCGTGGCGCCAGCGCCTGGCCTTTGTGCCCGATGGCGATCTGTTCGCCGGGATTTCGGCCGGCAAGGCCAGCGTCGCCACCGACGAGATCGACCATTTCACCGCCACCGGCATCGCGCTCAAGTCGGGTGACGTGCTCGAGGCCGATCTGGTCGTGGCCGCCACCGGCTTCAACCTCAGCCCGCTGGGTGACATCGCCTTCAGCATCGATGGCAAGCCGCTGGATTTTAGCCAGACCGTTACATGGCGCGGCATGATGTTCACCGGCGTGCCCAACATGGTCTGGGTGTTCGGTTATTTTCGGGCGAGCTGGACGTTGCGTTCCGACCTCGTGTCCAATTTTGTCTGTCGGCTGTTGGCGCACATGGACGCTAATGGCGTCAAATCGGTGGTGCCGGCACTGCGTGCCGAAGATGCCGATATGGTGTTGGGCCCGTGGATCGAAGCCGAAAACATGAACAGCGGCTATTTGCAGCGCGGCATGCACCTGTTGCCGCGCGCCGGATCAAAGCCGGAATGGCGCCACAGCCAGGATTACTGGACCGAGAAAAAAGTGTTTCCGACCATCGATCTGGGCGATTCGGCGCTGGTTTATCGCTGACTTTCTTCAGGCGAGAGCGGCCTTCAGCTCTTCAACCAGATCGGTCTTTTCCCACGAAAAACCGCCTTCGGCATCGGGCTGACGGCCAAAATGGCCGTAGGCGGCGCTGCGCTGATATATTGGCTTGTTGAGGCCCAAGCGAACACGGATGCCTTTAGGGGTAAGTGCGAAACCGAGCTTGCCTTCGTCGGACAAAATCGCTTCGAGCGCGCCTTCAGCAACTGTGCCTGTGCCATGGAGATCAACATACACTGACAGCGGCTGGGCAACGCCAATGGCATAGCTCAACTGAATCGTGCAGCGGCGGGCCAATCCGGCGGCGACGATATTCTTGGCAAGATAGCGAGTGATATAGGCTGCCGACCGGTCGACCTTGGTCGGGTCCTTGCCGCTGAAGGCGCCGCCGCCATGCGGGGAAGCGCCGCCATAGGTATCGACGATGATCTTGCGGCCAGTCAGCCCGGCGTCACCATCAGGACCACCGATTTCGAAACGGCCGGTCGGGTTGACGTGGATGACGGTTTCATCGGTAACAAAGCCTTTGGGCAGGACCGCGCTGAAAACGCCCATCACATAATCGCGCAGCACTTTGTATTTGGCAGCATCACCGCCCTTTTCGAGCGTGCCGTCAGATTTGCGGTTTTCCCAAGGCAGGCAGTAATCGACGGCGTGCTGGGTCGACACCACGAGCGCCGTGGCGCGCACCGGCATTTCGTTTTCATAGGCGAGCGTCACCTGGCTCTTCGCATCGGGTTCGAGAAACGGCGCGACGCCGGAATGACGGTCTGCCGCCATTTTTTCGAGGATCTTGTGCGAATAATACAGCGTGGCCGGCATGAAATCGGGGGTTTCATCGGTCGCATAGCCGAACATGATGCCCTGGTCGCCGGCACCTTCGTCCTTGTTGCCGCTTTCATCGACGCCCTGGGCGATATGCGCTGATTGCGGGTGCAGATGGTTTTCGAAATGCAGGTTCTGCCAGTGAAAACCATCCTGTTCATAACCGATGCGCTTGACGGTCTTACGCACGACAGTCTGGATTTCCTCCTGCGCGCCGGGCGCCCAATTGCCATCGGCATCGATCATGCCGAGCCCGCGGACTTCGCCGGCCAGCACGACGCGGTTGGTGGTTGTCAGGGTCTCGCAGGCGACGCGGGCATAGGGGTCTTTGGACAGAAACAGATCGACGACGGCGTCGGAAATCTGGTCGGCAACCTTGTCGGGGTGGCCTTCGGAGACCGATTCGCTGGTAAACAGAAATGATGAGCGTGCCATCGGGGATAATCCATCCGCAAAATCAAACGCCACCGCCTCTAGGACGCAGGGACGGTGCGCGCAAGTGGTATAAAGATAGCTTTATATGATAGAATGCGGCGCGATGGGGTCGATTAGCCGAGCCGACGCCGCCCGCGATCGATGGCCAGCCCCAGCAATGCGAAAAGCAGGCCGAGCATGGCCGATGTCTGGTGCCCGAAACGAGCGAACAATGTCGCCGGTAGCGGTGGCGGCAGTGAAACCGAAATCACCCCGACCTTATCGGGCGCTTCCGAAGCGACAATCCGGCCATTGGCATCGATCACGGCGCTGATCCCCGTTGGTGTGGCGCGCACGATCGGCAGACCTTCCTCGATGGCGCGAAGGCGCGCCTGTGCCAGATGCTGCGGCGGGCCTGATGGCCCGAACCACGCATCGTTTGAAATATTGACGATCCAGCCAGGACGTCTGGCAGCGTCCACCACCGCGCCGGGAAAGATGATTTCATAGCAGATCTGCACCCCAACCCGCGTGAACCCAGGAAGATCGAGGCTGCGTGGCCCGGGCCCGGGCTTGAAGTCGAGATCGCCCGGCGCGAGCCGCGCGACGCCGAGCGCATTCATCAGTGACCGAACCGGAACATATTCCCCCAGCGGAACAAGATGGGCCTTGTCATACCGGCCACGAATCATGCCCTTTGCATCCAGAGCGAACAAACTGTTGCTCAGCGACAGGATTTTGCCGTCCTTGGCGCGATCGGCCGCAACGCCGCCGAACAGCAGCATGTCGTTGGGGCCGATGGCAGCGGCCAGCCTGGTGCGCGCCGCGACATCCTCTTCGACCAGATAGGGCACGGCCGATTCCGACCAGATCACCAAGGCGCCGGGCCGGTTGGCTATGGCCGGATCCGGCGCTGCTGCCGGCGCGGCCGCAGCAGCCGTTGCTTCAGGCCTGGCGGGTGGTGCCGCTGCAACCGCTGGCGCGGCGGGCTGTTTCTTTGTCGGTGCTGTCGCCAGGGGCGCCGCCGGGCCGGCTACTATCGCAGCATTGTCGGGCGCCAGCTTGTCGAACTCCAGCGCCGCGACAGCGGCGTCAACCTCTGCCGAGCGGCCAAAGGCATCGCCGGGGTTGCTGGCGGCGACGGCCAGCGCGGTGCGGGTCAGTTCGAGATATGTTTCGAGATGCGCCTGTTCCTTTGAAGGATCATATTTTACATCCTGGCCAATGTTGGGCTGGACCACGAACAGCGTGGTGGCATCGGGGTAGTAAAATGATTTTTCGCGGCCCGATCCGGCGAAGCCCGCAATCACAACCGCCAGCACCATCCCGCCGCCGGCCACCCTGACGCCCGGCACGCTATTCGGGCGAATGATCAGCCAAACTCCCCCCGCCGCCAGCACCATCAACCCCGACAGCGCCAGCGCGCCACCAAGAGCGGCAAGTTGCGCGATACTGGGCGCCGACAGCCAGGCAGAGCCCAGCGGGTTCCAGGCAAAACCACTAAGCACCCAGCCACGCAGCCATTCGGTCAGCATCCACGCCGCTGCCAGAACGAGCACCCGCGCCACGGCACCCGATGCGAACCGGCGCGCCAGATAGGCCGCCAGCGCGACATACAGCGCGAGAAACATCGCCAGCAGCACAACCGTGACCCAGCCAAGAATCGGCGGCATTTTCGCCTGGAAGGTGAACGCGGTCGCAATCCAGCCCAGCCCCAGGGTGAAATGCCCGACACCAAAGCCCCAACCGAGCAAAGCCGCCCGACTCGGCGCCTTCGCGGTATCGATCAATCCGACCAGCACGACCATGGCGACCAGCGTCAGCGGCCAAAACGCGGTTGGTTCAAAGCCCAGCGCGGCGATGGCGCCGGCAACCAGCGCTGCCAGAAAGACAGTGGCGAGGGGGAGTGATGAGATGCGCACCGGGGGTGCTTAGCCTGAAAGCAGGCTGCGCGGCCAGAGTGGCAGCAAAATGTCATCTTCACCGCCGTACTTGCCCTTATGTTGGCGAGCCGCCAGTGTCGGGGATGATGTCGTCTGCCCCGCCAGCTACTGCCGCAATGATCGACTTCGCCGGGGTAACGGTGCAGCGCGGTGGCACGGCCATAATCGACGATGTCTCGCTGTCATTGCCGGCGGGCAGTTTTGTCGCGCTGACAGGAGCCTCGGGCGCGGGCAAGACAACGCTGTTGCGCCTCGCCAATGCTTTGGTGACGCCGGATGTCGGCCGGGTCTGTGTCGATGGCGCTGATGTTGCCCGGGCGAGTGCCGCACAATTGCGCCGTGGGATCGGCTATGCCAGCCAGGGGGTCGGCCTGTTTCCGCATTGGACGGTGGCCGAAAATATTGCGGCGGTGCCTTGGCTGTTGCGGCACGACCGCGCCGCCATGGCGGCGCGGGTGGCGACGCTGCTTGATCTTGTGGAACTGCCGCGCGGCTTTGGCGATCGGTTTCCCCGGCAATTGTCGGGCGGGCAGGCCAGCCGGGTTGGCCTGGCCCGGGCGCTGGCGGCGGCGCCAAGGCTGTTGCTGCTCGATGAACCCTTTGGGGCGCTCGACCCTGAAACCCGCGCCAGCCTGGGGGATCGGCTGGTGGCGCTGCACCGCGAACAGGGGCTGACGACGGTTATGGTGACGCATGATCTGGCCGACGCGCTGCTGCGTGCCGAACGGGTGGTGGTGCTCGACAAGGGGCGCATCGTGGGCGACGGCAGCCCGGCAGCGCTGGTGGCCAGCAGTCATCCTGCCGTTATGGCGCTGATTGCGTCGCCGCTCGATCAGGCCCGGCGGCTGGCGGCTTTGCGCCATGGTAGCGGGCAATGATGCTCGACGCGCGCTGGAGCCGCGCCATCGCCATGCTGCCCGATCGGTTGGCGGCACATCTGGGGGTGAGCGCGGCGGCGCTGGCGCTAGCGATTGTCGTCGCCGCGCCGTTGGTGATGCTGATGACAGCGCGGCCACGGTTGCGCGCGCCGGTGCTGACCGCCGCTGCGGTGGTGCAGACCATTCCGTCGCTGGCGTTGCTGGCGCTGTTCTATCCGCTGCTGTTGCTGGTCGGCGGGCTGACGCAGCGGCTGGCGGGCTTTGGTGTGCCAGCGCTTGGGCTGTTGCCGTCGCTGCTTGCCCTTTCGCTGTATGCACTATTGCCGCTGGTGCGCGGCGGCATCGACGGGCTGGCGAGCGTGCCGCCCGAAACGCTCGATGCCGCCGATGGCATCGGCATGACGCGGCGGCAGCGCTTGTTTCATGTCGAACTGCCGCTGGCGGCGCCCATCGTGATGGGCGGGCTGCGCGTCGCGGCGGTTTGGACGATCGGGGCGGCGACGCTGGCGACGACGGTCGGGCAGAAAAGCCTGGGTGATCTGATCTTTGCCGGGCTGCAGATCGAGGATTGGGCGCTGGTGGTGACGGGCTGTATCGCCGCTGCGCTGCTGGCGATCATCGTCGACATGGCGCTGTGGCGGGCCGAAACCGGGCTGGCCGAGCGGCGCTGGCGAAAGGCGCTGTTGGGGGCGGCGATGCTGGTGGCGTTGGTTACCGGGGTTGTCGGCTGGTATTGGCAGGGGCGGGCGCCGGCTGCGGCGGGTCGCCCGGTGGTCGTTGGCGCCAAGAGCTTTGGCGAGCAATATATCCTGGCGGAGCTGATCGCCACCCGCTTGCGGGCGCAAGGCGTGCCGGTGGTGGTGCGTTCGGGGCTGGGCTCGGCGGTGGCGTTCCGGGCGCTGGCGGCGGGCGATATCGACGTTTATGTCGATTATTCGGGCACGCTGTGGGACAATGCACTGGGTCAGAAGTCGGTGGTGCCGCGGACTGAGATGCTGGCAACTTTGCGCCGCGAACTGCCCCGCCGGCACAAGGTCTTGGTGGCAGCGTCGCTGGGCTTTGAAAATGCCTATGCACTGGCGATGCGCCGCGCCGATGCCGAGCGGCTGGGGATTGTCAGCCTCTCCGATCTGGCGGTGCGCGCGCCGAACCTGCGGCTGGCGACCGATACCGAATTCCAGTCACGCGCCGAATGGCGTGCGTTGCAGGCGGTGTATGGCCTGCGTTTTACGCGGATGACGGCCTTTACCCCGACGCTGATGGTACGCGCGCTGACCGGGGGTGACGCCGATGTCATCACTGCCTTTTCCAGCGATGGCCGGATTGCGGCCGATGACCTCGTGCTGCTGACCGACCCGCGCGGTGCGCTGCCGGCCTATGATGCACTGTTGCTGGTGGGGCCGCGCCGGCCCGACCTTGTGGCGCTGTTGCGGGGGCTGGAGGGGGCGATACCGGTCGCCGCCATGCGTGAGGCCAATTGGCAGGTCGATCGCGATGCCGAAAAGCAAACGCCGGCGCAGGCGGCGGCTTGGCTGGCGGATGCGATTGCGGCTGGGCCACCATAATCTGGCACCCGTGCCCGCTTCAATCTCAGGTCAATCGAGTCTAGGTTTGTGCATTCGAACTGTTTGAAAAGCGAAATGACCCGATGAAAGCCAGTGTCGCCAGCGTTCTTGCCGTGCTTTTTGCCGGCGGCGTGCAGGCTCAAACTCCCGCCAAGCCGCCCAAATGGGATGTGAATGCCCCCCCCGGCGCGGTGGTTCGGCAGGTGGCGATCGATACCGATGAAGGCAGTTGGATGGATGTCGATGTCGCGCCCGATGGCAAGACGCTCGCTTTCACACTGCTTGGTGACATTTACACGCTGCCGATTGCTGGCGGCACGGCGACGCGGATTGCGGAAGGGCTGGCCTATGAGGTGCAGCCGCGCTTTTCGCCCGATGGCAAGCGCATTGCCTTTACCTCCGATCGCGGCGGCGGTGACAATATCTGGGTGATGAATATCGATGGCAGCGACAAGCGCCAGGTGACCAAGGAGGAGTTCCGCCTGCTCTATCAGCCGTCGTGGAGCGCCGATGGCCGGTTCATTGCCGCCAAAAAGCATTTCACCACGGGGCGCTCGCTCGGCACCGGCGAGATCTGGCTCTACCATGCCAGCGGGGGCGGCGGCGTGGCGCTGGTCAAAAAGCCCAACGACCAGCACCAGAAGGAGTTGGGCGAGCCGGTGTTCAGCCCGGATGGCAAGAGCATCTATTACACCCGCAACATCACGCGCGGGCCGATGTTCGAATATGCGCAGGATTCGAACACCGATCTGTTCAACATCGAACGCTACGACCTTGATAGCGGTGAGATCAGCACGGTGGCGAGCGGCCCCGGCGGCTCGGTGCGGCCAACGCCTTCGCCCGATGGCAAGCGCATCGCTTTTGTGCGCCGCGAAAGCGCCCGCTCGAAGCTGTATGTCCGTGATCTGGCGTCGGGGGTGGAGCGCAAGATCTATGATGCGCTCGATCAGGATGTGCAGGAAACCTGGGCTGTCACCGGCGTTTACCCCGACATGGCGTGGACGCCCGATGGCAAATCGGTCGTATTCTGGGCCGGCGGCAAGCTGCGCCGGGTCGATGGTGACGGCACCAACGCCCGCGAAATTCCGTTTCGGGTTAACGATACGCGCGGGGTGATCGATGGCCCGCACCCGCAGGTGACCGTGTCGCCCGATAGTTTCACGACCAAAATGGTGCGCTTCACCAGTGTTTCGCCCGATGGCAAGGCCGTCGTGTTTGAGAGCCTGGGCAAGCTTTACATCCGCGCCGTGCAGGGCAGTACGGCCAAGCGCCTGACCAACGGCAGCGATTTCGAACTGTTCCCGTCATGGTCGCGCGATGGCAAGAGCATCGTGTTCGTCGATTGGAGCGATACCGCGCTGGGCTCGATCCGCATTGTGGCGGCGAGCGGCGGCGCGGCACGCACCGTTACCGACGCACCGGGACATTACGCCCGGCCGCGCTTTTCGCCCGATGGCGCGACGATTGTGTTTGAACGCGGCGATGGCGGCGGGGTTACGTCGCCCTTGTGGTCGCAGAACGCTGCGGCGTGGCGTGTCGCCACCAGTGGCGGTGCGCCGGTGCGGCTCGCCCTGGGCGCTGCCGAACCGCATTTCGCCAGCAGCAACGACCGCATTTTCATGACCATATCGGCCGGCGGCAAGCGGCAGCTGGTCTCCACCGATCGCAATGGCGAGGCGCGCCGGGTCCATGCCGAGGGCGATCTCGTCACCGCGTTTCAGGTGGCGCCCGATGCCAGCGCCTTTGCCTTTCGGCAGAATTACGAAGCCTTTGTGATGCCGATGCTGCCGGGCGGGCAGGATGTTTCGGTCGATACCCGCGGCGGGCCATTGCCGGTGACCAAGGTATCGAGCGGTGGGGCGGACTTCATCGGCTGGTCACAGGGCGGCGCGGCGCTGAACTGGAGCCTGGGGCCGGTGCTCTATAGCGCGGCGAGTGCCGAGCTATTTGCCAATGCGCCCGACGACAAGGCCGCCAAATTCACCCCGCCGACCAGTGGCGTGTCGCTCGCCATGCCGGTGAGCGCCGACCGACCGCATGGTGTGATTGCGCTGACCGGCGCGCGGCTGGTGACGATGAATGCCGATGATGGCGGCATCATCGATGACGGCACGGTCATCATCACCGATAATCGCATCACCGCCATCGGCAAGCGCGGCGCTGTGGCAGTGCCGGCGGGGGCGAAACTGGTCGACATGGCCGGCAAGACCATCATTCCGGGGCTGATCGACGCCCATGCCCATGGCCCGGCGGGCAGCGATGAACTGGTGCCGCAGCAGAACTGGTCGATGCTGCAGAATTTGGCGCTGGGGACGACGACGATCCACAACCCGTCGAGCCGCGCCGCCGAGATTTTTGCCGCCGGCGAAATGCAGCGCGCCGGGGTGATCGTGGCGCCGCGGATTTTTTCAACCGGCGAGATCATCTATGGCGCCAAGGCCCCCGATGTTTATGCCCAGATCGACAGCTATGACGATGCCCTGGCGCATGTCCGCCGGTTGAAGGCGCAAGGCGCCGGCAGCGTCAAAAACTATAACCAGCCGCGCCGTGAACAGCGCCAGCAGGTGGTGGCCGCGGCGCGCGCCGAAAACATGCAGGTGGTCGCCGAGGGCGGATCGCTGTTCGGACTCGATGTGACGCATATCGCCGATGGCAATTCCACGCTCGAACACAACATCCCGCTCGGGGTTTTCTACAAGGATCTCATCGACTTTTTCGCCGCGTCAAAAACCAACTACACGCCGACGCTGGTGGTCAGTTTCGGCGGCTTGGCGGGTGACCCCTATTGGCGGCAGGCGACCAACATCTGGGAAAATCCGCTGTTGAAGGCACATACCCCGCCCACCGATCTGGTCGCCGATGGCACACGGCGGATCACGGCCCCCGAAAGCGATTTCATCGATGATGACAATGCCCATGAGGCGGCAAAACTCGCGAAGCGCGGGGTGAAAGTCTCGATCGGCGCGCACGGCCAACAAGCCGGTATCGGCTCGCATTGGGAGCTATGGTCGTTCGTGCGCGGCGGCATGACGCCGATCGAAGCGCTGCGCGCCGGCACCATCGTACCGGCGCAATCGCTCGGCATGGCAAAGGATATCGGCTCGCTCGAAGTCGGCAAACTCGCCGATCTGGTGGTGCTCGATGCCGATCCGACGCTGGATATCCGCAATTCGGACAAGGTGAGCCGGGTGATGCTCGGCGGGCGGCTGTATGATGCGGCGACGATGAACGAGGTGGTTTCGGGGACGAAGCCGCGGCTGCCTTATTGGTGGGAGGGAAAATAAAAGGGCCTCCGGCGGCTGGGGCCTTGGCCCCAGACCCCGATTTGATTTCATGGGCTTTTCATTTGGAAGTTCAGCCCCGGGAGGCGAATTGCTGAACTTCCGACGCGCCCTTAAATGTGTCGCGCTGGCCGAGTGAAATTGAGAAAGAGCGACTTGCGGTCTGGGTAGCAGATTCAGGCTGTGTAGGACAGCAGGCCGGCGCCATAGAATGACGAAGGCGGCCGTTCGGTTTTCAGCCCCTCAGCGGTCATTGCGCGCATCGGCGCGACTTCTCAAAGACGACCACCCAAGAAAAGCGCCTTAGCCGGGTTCCTCAAACCTGATCAGGTGGTGGACATCGATCAGCGCGGAACATAAACTGAACAGCAGGAGAGTGCTGAATGGCTATGACAGATTTATACCGTAGCGCTTTGGCTCAACTAGTTGAAAAGGAGGCTAGCCTTCGGAATGAGATGCATCGCCACGAAA
>JBBQMB010000016.1:0-31836 GCA_038328515.1 Sphingomonadales bacterium | reverse complement strand
CGAGACCAGCTTGTCCTTGGTTTGCGATGAAAATTTGGGATCTGGCAGTTTCACCGAGACGATGGCGGTCAGGCCCTCGCGCATGTCATCGCCGGTCAGCGTGACCTTTTCTTTTTTGAGCACGCCGCTGCTTTCGGCGTAATTGTTGAGGGTGCGGGTCAGCGCGGCGCGAAACGCCGCCATATGGGTGCCGCCGTCGCGCTGCGGAATATTGTTGGTGAACGCCAGAACCTGTTCGTAATAGCTGTCGTTCCATTCGAGCGCGACATCGATGCTGATGTCATTGCTTTCACCATGGATGGCGACGGGGGCGGCAATCAGCGCCGTTTTGGACTTGTCGAGATATTGGACAAACGCGGCGATACCGCCTTCGTAATATAGCTCGACGGTCTGGCCTTCGGCGTGGCGCCCATCGGTGAGGTGCAGGCGGACGCCCGAATTGAGGAAGGCCAGTTCGCGGAACCGGTGTTCGAGCTTGGCGAAATCGAACTCGATGATCTTGAAAGTGGCGGGGCTGGGCAGGAAGGTGACGCGGGTGCCGCGTTTGCCTTCCGGCGCTGGCCCGACGATCTTCAAGGGCGCTTCGGCATCGCCATGGCGAAAGCGCATCCAATGTTCCTGGCCATCGCGCCAGATCGTCAGTTCGAGCCATTCGCTCAATGCGTTGACCACCGAGACGCCGACGCCGTGGAGCCCGCCCGAGACCTTATAGGCATTGGCATCGGAGTTTTCGAACTTACCGCCGGCGTGCAGCTGGGTCATGATGACTTCGGCGGCTGACACGCCTTCTTCACTGTGGATGCCGGCCGGGATGCCGCGGCCATTGTCGGTGACGCTCACCGAGCCATCGGGGTTCAAGGTGATATTGATCAGGTCACAATAGCCGGCGAGCGATTCGTCGATGGCATTGTCGCTGACTTCAAACACCATGTGGTGCAGGCCCGAGCCATCATCGGTATCGCCGATATACATGCCGGGGCGTTTGCGCACGGCATCGAGCCCGCGCAGCACCTTGATCGAATCGGCATCATAATCGGCGGGGGCCTGGTTGGTTTCGTCGGACAAAATGGGTTTCCTTGTCGCCGCGTTGGCATGGTGCGCGGTCTTGCGGATCGACTATAGACTCTCGCGCGCGTGTACGCGAGGCTTTCGTTCGGTTTCGCTGCGGTAATAGGCGTAGCTGCATGCCACTGCGACCGCGCCGAGCAGGTGCCAGGCGGCATGGCCCTGCCCCAGGCTATCGGGATCGCAGACGGTGCCGGTCTGATCGAGAATCCAGATGGCAAAGGCCAGCAAATTGGCAGCGAGCCCGAACAGCAACAGGCGTGATTGCACCCCCGGGCGGTTTGGCCGCGCCAGCCACCATTCAACGGCAACGGCCCCGGCAAGCAGCACCGCAAACAGCCAGCGGCGCGTTTCGGGCCACACCCCGAGCGCGGCGATCAACCCGCCCGCCACAATGAGGTACATTATCACTGCGGTGCGCGGCGACAGGCCCCGCCAGCGCATGACCGCCCAACTGAGGGTGAAGGCGCCAAGCAGATACATGCCGAGCACGTCGGCAAATTGGCCCCATAAGGTCAGCGTTGCGTGCAACATGACACTGCCGACGCCGATGACGATGGCGGTGAAGCCGAACCACAGCGCTGGCAGGCCGGTCAACGCGCTATTTCGCCCGCTGCCGGCACCGAGCATGATCCACGCACCGACAAACACGAAACCGAATGACGACCAGCTGTTTGCGGGCTGCAACAACAGGGCGCCAGAGCGCGGCATTTCGCAAAAACAATGCGTCGATAGACAGGTGGCGGGCGGATACAGGGTCCAGTCGGGGCCAAGGACATACAGGATTGCAAAGCTGACGCCGATCCACATCAGCCCGACCAGCGCCGTCAACAGCATCCGCAGCGTCATTGTCATGGCTTCAACACCCCATTTTCGACATGCAGGCGGGTTGCTGCCGGGCCAACGCCGGTGAACAACGCGCTTTCGGTGCCGGTCATCCAGACTTGCGACCCGGTTGCGGCGAGCCGATCAAACAGCGCGGCACGCCGTGCGGCATCGAGATGCGCCGCGATTTCATCGAGCAGGAGCAGCGGCGGCCGCCCGGTGCGCGCCGCAACTAGATCGGCATGAGCAAGGATGATGGCGATGAGCAGCGCCTTTTGTTCGCCGGTCGATCCGCGCGCTGCTGGTTCGTCCTTGGCAACATGGGTAACCAGCAAATCGCCGCGATGCGGGCCGATGAGGGCGCGGCCAGCGGCGGCATCGGCAGCGCGATTGCGCGCCAGCGCGGCGGCAAGATCGGGCACTGCTTCGCCGCCGAGCGCCAGCCGTGGCCGGGCAAAAGGGCCAGCGGGGGCCACCGCCAGTTGATCGGCCAGCGCTGCCACGGTTTCGCTGCGCGCCGCGGTAATCGCATCGCCATGTTCGGCCATTGCGGTTTCGAGCGCCGCCAGCCAGTGCGGGTCCGCCGGGGTATCGCCGGTCAACAGCCGGGTGCGCGCCCGCATCGCCGCATCATAGCGCAGCGTTTCGCGGCCATGGCCGGGGTGGAGCGCCAGCACCAGCCGATCAAGAAAGCGGCGGCGCGCAGCGGGCGTATCGGCAAACAGCCGGTCCATCGCCGGAGTCAGCCAGACCAGCGCCAGCCAATCGCCCAGCGTTGCCGCGCTGCTCGCGGCGCCATTGATGCGCACGATCCGGCGTTCGGGCGCGCTCGCCGCCGTGCCGGTGCCGATTTCAACATCGCCGCCCGTCGTTTCCAGCGTGGCAGCGACGCTCCAGCCGCCGGGACCGCTGCTGCGCGCTGCATCCGAAAGCGCCGCACCACGCAGGCCGCGGCCCGGGCCGAGCAACGAAATCGCATCGAGGATGTTGGTTTTGCCGGCGCCGTTTTCGCCAGTGATGACCATAGCGCCCGGCGCTGCCAGCAGCGACATGGCGGCGTGCGAGCGGAAATCAGTCAGGGCAAGGCGGGTTATGGCAGGCATTGACGCAGTGTGTAGCGCATCCACGCCGCCTGTCATCTAGCGCGGTTTGTCTTCAGTAACCGTCCGCTTTGCCCGGCAGGCGCGCCAGGAACCCCGCCGCCTGGGCGCGGATCGCCACCTGTTCAGCGGGCGCAAAGCGGTCCCAGCCATCATACATGCGCAACAGCCGGTGATTCTTGCCGAGCAAATCGCGGTGGCGGGCAAGAAAATCCCAATACAGGCTGTTGAACGGGCAGGCATCCGGGCCGGTGCGGTCTTTCACCTTGTAGCGACAGCCGCTGCAATAATCCGACATGCGGTTGATATAGGCGCCGCCGGCTGCATAGGGTTTCGTCGCCATCACGCCGCCATCGGCAAACTGGCTCATGCCGACGACATTGGGGGTTTCCACCCATTCATAGGCATCGTCATAAACCGACAGGAACCAGATATGGACCTGGTGCGGATCGACACCCACCAGCATGGCGAAATTGCCGAGCACCATCAGCCGCTGGATATGATGGGCATGCGCGTGGCGGCGAGTGGCGCCGATGGCCTGCGACAGGCAACGCAGATCGGTGTCGCCGGTCCAATAAAATGCCGGCAGGTCGCGAGTGGCGCCAAGGTGGTTGCGCGCCGCATAATCGGGGCCGCTGATCCAATGGATGCCGCGCACATATTCGCGCCAGCCCAGAATCTGGCGGATAAAGCCTTCGGCGGCGTTGATCGGCACATCGCCAGCGCGATAGGCGGCTTCGGCGGCGCGGCAGATTTCGAGCGGCAGCAACAGCCCGGCGTTGAGCAGCGGCGATAACTGGCTGTGGAACATATGGTCCTGCCCGGCGACCATCGCATCTTGATAGTCGCCGAATTGCGGCAGGCGGTGGCGCACGAAATCGGCAAGGCATTCGAGCGCCTGCGCGCGGGTGACGGCATGGCCAAAGGGCAGCAAGTCGCCGAAATGATGACCAAAACGTTGCGCGACCAGCGCCAGCACATCGCTTGTGATCGCATCGGGTTTGAACTGCGGCGGCGCTGGATAGGCCATGCCCTTTTTGGCGGGTTTGCGATTTTCGCTGTCAAAGTTCCACACCCCGCCGGCTGGGGCTGTGCCGTCCATCAACACGCCGGTGCGGCGGCGCAACAGCCGGTAATAATCCTCCATCACGAAACGTTTTCGGCCCTGCGCCCAATCGGCAAAATCCGCGCGGGTGTCGATGAAGCGGTCATCGGCGAGGATGGTACACGGCAAACCGGTCAGCGCGGCCCAGCTTTGTTGCATCGCCAGCACGCGCCATTCGCCGGCTTCGACCGCTGTGAGCCCCGTGGCGGCATGACGGCGGGCGGCACGAACGATTTCGCCATCGAAATTTTGCGTGTTGGCGGGATCATCAAGCGCAACATAATCGACCGTCCAGCCGGCGGCGCGCAATTCATCGGCGAAATGGCGCATCGCGCTGAAGATGAAAGCGATTTTTTTGGGGTGGTGGCGAACGTAAGTGGCTTCGTCACTGACTTCGACCATCAGGACGGTAACGGTTTGCGGTGATGCGGTTGTAAGCGCGGCAAGGCGGATGCTGAGTTGATCGCCGAGTATAGGAACGAGAATGGTCATGCGCCGGCATCGCCGCTGGCAGCGTTGTGGTCAACGCGGGTGTTGGTCGCGGGGTCTTGGCCCCCTCTCCCGCTTGCGGGAGAGGCGACTCGGCGGTTTCGCCGAGCGGGTGAGGGTGTCCTTTTTTGTCGGCGCTTGGGTACACCCTCACCCGGGCCGCGCGACGAAGGTCGCCTCCGCTCCGCCGCGGCTCTCGCCTCTCCCGCAGGCGGGAGACGGCAGGCATCGCCTAGCGTCGTGGTGACCAGTTCACCATGTCGGGGGTGTCATCGACCATCCAGACCTTGCCGTTTTCACCGATGAACATCTTTTCCATTTCAGCGCGGTTGAATGGCCGGGCGCCGAGGCGGCCGAGAATGGCGATCTGGTTGCCCGATTCATCGACGGCGCGATCACGATCGAGCCCCTTTGATACTGCCAGCGCCGGCTGTTTGGTGCGGGCAAAGGCGATCATCTCGGGCTTGGGCGGCGGCGAAAATCCATAGAAGTTCGGCTGGCTTTCGGGCGACATCAACTGGATGACCTTCATGCCGTTGCGGCCATCGGCGACATAGGCAAAGGCCGACGCATTGGTGCTGCCGATGATGATATCCTCGACGTCGTTCATCTTGCCGTCGGCGGTATAGCGCATGTAAACGCGCGGCTTTTCGGGCTGCTTCACATCGATTATGTACAGCCCTTCGGCTTTGCCGGCGACATAGGCATAGGTGCGCGCGATATAGACCTTGCGCGCATCAGCCATCGGGATGGTGGCGCCCGGCACCGCCACAGGCGCAGCGAGGTTCGTCACATCGAGGACTTCGAGCCCACGCGCCGTCGTCACCCAGAGATAGCGGAACTGGACCGCCGAAGCACGCGGATCGTCCATCGCCACCGTCGCTGCCAGGCGGGGTTTCAGCGGATCATCAAGATCGACGACCACCAGCGCTTTCGGCGTGGCGATATAGGCAAAATGTCCAGCAAGCGTGATGTGCCGGGCGCCGGTGACGATGCCGCCGGGGTTCCAGGTAACGGCACGCTTGAGGAAATTGTTGCGCGGTTCGCCATCGGACAGCGTGTCGACATCGGTGGCGATCAGGCCTTCGACCGCATCGGTAATGAAGGCATAGCGATAGATCGGATGGAACGCCTGTTCCTGGTTCATCCCTCCCAGCGGATCGGCCGGCACTTCGCCGCGGGCGCGCTGCGCCTGTTCCTTTTGCATCTTGTCGTTGCGTAACACCGCGATCGGCTGGTTGGTGGCCAGGGCCATGCAGGTGGCGTTTTTCGAGCCGATATGCGTGTCCTGGCCGAGTGGCGAGAAGGGCGCGCGCACGATGCGTTCCGACACGCCCTTGTTGCCGATATTGGCGATATCATAAACGCGGAAGCCACCCCTGCCTTCGGCGACATACAGATATTCGCCGCGATGCTGGATACAGCGGGCAGCGCCACCGGCAGACTGGTGGAAATTGCGGATTTCTTCGACCGAATCGGTTTCGCCCGAGCCTTTTTTGTCAAAAATCTTGCCGCGCGCCCAATTGATCAGTTCGCGGCCGTTCTTTTCGACATGCAGGCGATAATAGTCGGGATAGGCATATTTTTGCAGATAGGAACCGAACACCGCCTGGGGTTCGCCGAATTCGGTAACGCGCACCGCTTCGATGCCGCCATCGAGCCCGACATAGGCGTTAAGGCCGACAAAATTGATGAAATTGGTGCCGTTGAGCATCAACTGCGCCATGATGGCGTTGTTATCATTGGCTTTTGAGACATGGCAGTCGCTGCACTGTTTGGTCTCTTCACGGCGCACCGTGTGCGGGAAGTGCGGCGCAAAGGCCTGCGATGAAAATCCCGATGCCGCGATCGGCGGCTGCTGCACATAAATGCGTTCGCGGTTGATGTTGGTCGACGTCAGAATCAGCGCCGACGATGACCGGATCGGCGCGACCACCCCACCCTTGCTCGTCTGGTGGCGGCCGAGCTGGAACATGTCATCGCGCGCGACCTGCGGGTTGTAGGTCGCGAAATTGCGGGTTTCCTGCTCTTCATATTTATGGGTGCCGGTCTTCCAGTTCGCCTCGATCGGCAGGTGGCAGCCACCGCAGCTCGTCGTCCATGACAGGTGGCAGGTGTAGCAGGCCATATTGTCATCGCCATGGGCGCGATCACCGACCGCGACGCCGGGGCCAAAGCTGGCGTAATCGGTTTTCGAAATCAGTTTGGCACGCGCCGATTTCTCGTTGAAATCAGGGTGGCCGCGCGTCACCGAATCCTTGGTGAGATGCACCCGCCATTCCAGCTTGGGATTGGTCACCGAACGCTGGATGAGCACGCGCCGGCCGTTCTGGACCAGCCATTCAAAGCGCGGCCGGCCATCGGGATTGCGGATGCGCGTCAAATCATTGCCTTGCGGCGCCGCGGCGAGGTTCGATGTTTTCAGCGACGGATAGACATCGGCAGTGCCATGGCAATCCTTGCAGCCGATTTCGACGGCATTGGCGACTTCACCATGGATGAAGCCATTGCCGTGACCATCCTGGGCAAAATGGCAATCGGCGCATTGCATGCCGACTTCGGCATGGATCGACATCATGTGGACTGCCTTGCCGCCCTGTGCAGCGCCCGGTGTGGCGCCGGGTTCGGGGAATTGCGGCGCGCCGGCCGTGCGCCATTTTTCGGGGTCGTCATTGGCGATGATATGGGCGGTATCGGTGCCATAGGTCGCCATATTGCCCTTGGCATCAAGCAGATTGCCCTCACGGTCGCGCTTGTAGATGGCGCGGAAATTCCAGCCATGGCCGTGATAATCGGCGAACTGGGTATCCTTGTTCGCCGGGTTGCGATCATTGACCGTGCGCATGAAATCTTCATTTTCCCACAGGCCGCGCGCTGCCGCGGCTTCGGGGTTGCGTTCGTTGGTTTCGCGCACCTGGGCTGAGGTGGGATAGCGCTGCTGCTTGTACAGCCGCTGATAATCGGCGTCGCTCATGCCTTCGGGGCGCGGCACCTGGTTATCGGGGCCGGGCCACATGCGCGGCGCATCCGATTCATAGTCCCACATCGTATAGCCATAATAGCTGTTAATGAACATGTTGGGCTGGTGCATGTGGCAGTTCATGCACTGCGCCGACGGGATGGCGCGGGTGAATTCATGTTTTATCGGGTGGCCCGGCTGGTTGCGCGGGATCGTCGGATCGGCGGTCTGCGTCTCGCCATCGCGGCCGGCGGCAGCATAGACGCTGCTGTGGACCGGGTCACGATCATTGGCATAGACGACATGGCACGAAGCACAGCCCGAGGTGCGATAATCGCCGGGCTGATCATTGGTGCCCATGAACCAGGTGAACGGATCGTTGAGCCGGGTCTTGTGGATATTGATGACCGGCACGGCGATGCGCAGCCCGGTGCCGGGGCCTCGATTCGACTGGCGGATATCGGGCCGGCCGGGTTCCTCGAGACGCTGGATGGCGCCCAATGAATTTGGCAGGCCGATTTCGGGGAAAATCGGGTTGATATTGCGGCCGCCGCGTTCAAAAACCCGGAAGATATCGCCCGGTTGCAGCACCTGCCACGCCGGCAGCGGCACCAGGAACGGCAGGATACCGCGCGCCTTTTGCGCCTCGGTGAGCGCGCCAAAACCGGTTGGCGACGGCGAAAACAGCGCTGTCGGTTCGCTGGGGATGCCATGTTCGCCGCCATGTTCGCCCTTCAGGGCGCCATGCTCGTCAGCCATTTCATGCAGCGCTTCGTTCGACAGGATCGGTTTTGCCTTGCCATCGCGGCCATAGGATTCGCCAAAGATGTAATTTTTATACGGCGCGATGCCGTTGTTATACGCAGCGCCGCCAAGCAGCATGACGCCGGTGGCCATCATCGAACGTTCAGCCGCTTCGATTATCGGCAGGTGGCAGGCGCCGCAGCTTTCGCGCGCAACGCGATAGTCGGACGGATTGACGAAGCGCACGAATTCGGGCGATTCCTTGTTGAGCAGCGTGTAGCTGCGCTTGGGATTGGCCGACGACGGATAGTGCCAGGTTTCGGGAAAACGCGGCAGCACATGGGCGTCATCGCGCAGCTTGGCATAGGCCGGGTCGGTTTTCGCCAGGCCCGCCGGTGCCAGCACATGGGTGTTGCCGCCATGGCAATCGGTACAGCCGATCACCACCGATTTGGGGGCGTGCATCGTCCATTCGTCGCTGGCGGTATGGCAGGTCAGGCAACCGGCGCTTTTGGCATCGGCGGTTTCCTGCGACTGGTTGCGCGGCGCCGGCGGGGCGATGACGCGGCTGTAATCGCGCGTCACCGGGTGCTCACCTTCCGAAGCGGGGGCGATGGCGGCGACCAATGTCACCAGCGCTGCAACAAATGCGATACGAAGGGCGTGCATGTTGATCATCAGTAGGACAGGATCGCGTTGAACAACACGCTGTAATAGCGGCTGTTGCGGGGGCTGTTGGTGAAAAGGTCCTTGAACCCGCCCGCCGGCTGGAAAACCGCGCCCGACAGCCGGAAGACCAGGTTCTGGTTGAATTTGGGCCGGTAGATCACTGCGGTCGAAATATCGGTACCGATGCTGTTGGGAATGCTGCCTTCGACGCGCAGCGCCTGCAATATCTCGGTGTGGGCGAACCACAGGTGATTGGCGTTCACCGAAACGCGCAATTCGGGCATGATATCGAAATCGGCGCCAATGCCGGCCAGGATGGTACCGGGGTTGTTGAAGTTCGACTGGCCCTGTTCCTTGGACGAGCGCAAATTGTTGAGCACGCCGTTACGGGTATTGACGCCGATGGCACGACCGCCGCCGGCGAAGGGGATGACCTGGCGGATCCAGTAGCTGGTGTCGGACCCGGCAAATTGCGGATTTTCGAACACCGCATCAAAACCGCGCTCGGTATCGTCATACGGGTTGCTGTCGCCCGAGGCGTAAAGGCCCGAAGCGCGTATGCGTACCCAGTCAAAATCGATCGACGGTTCGGCTGCAAGGAAGAAACTGCGGATTTTCGACGGACGCGAGGTGAAAATGGAATTGCGATTTGTGCCGAGCGCATAGGTGGCGCTGGCGGTCAGGTTGAGCCGGCCGATACGGCCATCGGCGTTGTAGCCGAGATAGACGACATCATATTGCCGCGGCCGCAGATCACCGAGCAGCGCCGGGCGGACCGGAAAGCCGTTGGTATCGACCTGGGTCGAATTGGCTTCGCGGTTGCGATTGTAGGTCACGCTCAATTGCGAGGTCAGCCCCGGGACGGGGAAATCCTGGCGGTAGATATTGGCGACGAACACCCAGTCGCGCCGCAAATCGCGCGTCACGTCGTTCAACCCGGAATTGGTATCCTTTTCCAGCCGCCAGAAGGCGGCAAGATTATATTGGAAGCGGTTATTGTCGCGATCACCGAACAGGCGGATGCCGAGCTGGTTGTCCTGGAACAGAAAGCCGCGAAAATCGCTGGAAAACGGTTGGATGCCGATGCGCACCGAATCGAAATCATAGCGATCCGAAACGTTGCGCAGGTGATAATCGAGAAACAGTTCCTGCACGCCGACAAAGGCGTTGGTGCGGATGGAATTGCGCGACGGGGCGACGTTGAGAATGCGTTTTTCCGACACATCGACATGGTTGAGCTGGATCGCGACGGCAGCGCGCAATTCATATTCCGGCGGCTTGAAGGCCGTGGAGCCCTTGGTCAGCGCCGCGCCGACGATGAAGGTTTGCGCAAAGACCTGCGAATGCTGGCGCCCGAACGTATCATTGTTGCCGGGGCGTTCGGTGGTCTGCACGCCAACGGGTTGTGGAAAACTGCGCGGTTCGACCACCGTATCACTGATCACGGATAGCTGGAAAAACAGGTCATGGGTGCCGCACAGCGGGCGATCACCCTTCAGCGTGTTCTGATGATAAGGATCCTGCCAGCGCGACTTGGTCAGCCCCAGCGTTTCCACCAGCCGCCAACGATCGGGAATGGGAATGAAATCACGCGGGAAATCGCCCTGTTTCGGCGGCGAGACTGCGCCTTTGTTGACCTGATCGATCGACGGCGGCAGGTCTTTGCCGGTCAAGCCCGGGCGACGGCGGCCATCGATCGGCGCCAGCGCCGGATCGACGCTGCCATTGCCTTCTTCTTCGGCTTCCAGTCGATTTTTGCCGGGATCAAGCTTGTCATAGCAATCGAAATATTTTGAAAACAGCCCTGCCTGCGCAGGCGCTGCACTCGCCAGCAGCAACGCTGCCAGAGGCAACGCTGTCAGAGGCCGGGCGCTAGAGTGCCTGGCAGACATTTTGTTCGGCCGTATCGACAAAGGGAGCAAAGGGGCAATTGACGAAGCGCAGGCGCACCTGGGCACCGCTACTCGCCTTGACCAGCAATTGATCGGTGCGGATGGCGGCCGGCGGCAAGCCGATGCCACCGACCCGCAGCCCGGCATTATAGACGCCAAGGAAGGCTGTCATATCATCCTGATCGATCCCGTCGCCCGACACACCAAGGGCGCCGACCAGGGTGGCGCCGCGATAGATCGGCACGCCTCCGGGAAAGATTTGCAGGCCATTTTGCAGCCGATTGCCGCCGCCTGGCGTGTCGGGGAGGAAGGTGCAGCGCGTCGGGTTGCCGCCGCCAAGCACCTGCACCAGATTTTCGCGGATCAGCGCGGCTTGCAGGCCATTGGAAAAGGGCGAAAAATTGGCAATCGGCCGCGACAAGGGCCCGTTCGATTGGGCCACCTCACCATCGGGGAAATAGGGCCGGGCGAGCAGCCCAAGGGCGCGATTGCTGACAGCAAACTTGCCGGTGAGGAAATCGGGCCCGACAAAGCTGTTGGTGCGCGCCACGAAATCACGGACATTATTGTCGGGCGCGCCGGTAACGGTGGTCACCGCCGCCAGATCGGACCCGGCAAAGCGGCTGGAAAAAAGCGAAACGCTGCGCGCCTTTTGCAACGACACATCGCTGCCGAAAATCGGTGCGTCGGGGCCGCGCACCAGCCCCAGCGCCACGCCGCGCGTATCGACGACCGACATCGATACCTGCGCCCGCGAATCGAGCGGTTGGCGAATTTGCCCGCGCGCCCGGCTCATGATCTTGAAGGCTTCTTCCAGCAACGCGCGCACTTCGGTGAGGCTGAGCGCCGTGCCGACTTCGGCGGTATCGGTACCGGCGCGGACCGGAAAACGGTTGTTGCCGTTACCATCCGAAAGCACATAGGCATCGGGATTGTTGAATTCAGCCAGCGTTGCGGGGCGCAATCCGCTGGCTTCCGACCCATAGGCAGTGCCGGCGACGACGCTGCCGCCGAAAAAGCCGGCAACCGGCACAAGGTTGCCAACGCTGCCATTGATGGCAGCGAACGTCCTTGCCGCGCTGGCGACCGATTTCAGGCCCGCGACCAGCGCATCGGAAAAGCGCAATAGCGTACCATCGATGCTGACACGTTCCGCCCGGATGGTCGCGGCGGCATCAAGCCCCACCGTGCCGGCCAGCGCAATGAATTCTTCATCGTCAACGTCGACATCGACGATTTCGGGATCAAAGCCGTAATCGCCATCGGCCATGACGCCAACGCCGCCGACCATCACGCCGTTCTTGTAAAGCGGAAACCCGCCAGGATCAGCCGCCAGCCCGAGCGGCGAGCGTTTCGGCCCGACAAAACCGGTGGCCGTGAAACGGGTGTTGAGATCGGAACACGGCAATTGCGAAAATTGCACCCCGAACAAGGGCCCCGATTCAAGCCCCACCGTGGTCGCCGACGGCGGAAAATGCTGCTGGACGATCTGCGATGCTGTCCGCGTCGAAAAGGCATTGCCACCCGACGACAAATAGGCGCCAGTGATCGCCTTGGCGATGGCGGCGAGTTCGGCCGGGACCGTGACGCCCTGAATGTCGGTATTGACCGTCGTGCCGGGCCGGGTTCGTGCCGTCGCGCGCGCGCCGTTCATGCGGAAAACCGCGAGCACATTGCCGACCCGGTCCACCACGGCGATCACCGCCGGCAGGTTGCGCGCCTGCGCCTCGGCAACGGCGCGCGCTACCACGGTTTCAACTTCGGCAGCGGTCAGCGCTTCTTGTGCGGGCTTGGCATAGACGCTGGTCGGGGTGCCGGGGACGGAAGCACCGCCGCCGGGGCTGGTGCCGCTGACCGGGCTGGCGGGACCGCTGCCGGTGGCGCCACCGCCACCGCCGCAAGCCGTGAGAGTCAGGGCCAGCGTCAGGGCCAGCGCCGAGACCAACACGCCGCTGCGGCGCCCCCGGCCGGTCATTTGAGCCCCCGGACCTTGCCGGCGACTGCGGCCAGCGCCGCGCGGAATTCCGCCGGTTGCCAGCGGTTGGCATCGCGCGCCGCGGCATAGGCGCGATCAAGATCGGGGCGCAGACTGAGGGCGGCACTGCGATCGACAGCGCGGCTGCTGACCAACGCGCTGATCAATGTGTCGGCGGCCATTACCGCCTGGGCGCCGCCCTGGTAATCGGTATAGCTGCCGGCATTGCCGACGAGCACAGCTTCGAGCATCTGGAAGGTCTGCGACCGATCGAAACGCGCCCGGTCAAAGGCGGCAGCGAGCGCATCGCTGGTTTTCGACAGTGCCGCTGCGGCCTTTAGCGTACCAGCGCGATCACCGGCAAAGCTGGCGTGAAAGGCGCGCGATTGCGCCGCCAGCTGCTTGCCAAGCTCGGGTGCCGCCACCCGGGCAGCGGCGCCCAGCATGATCAGGCTTTCATCGTTCCAAACCGGTGTGCCCGGTGCGATCGGCCGGCCGGGGTTGCTGCGGGCGACGAACGGTACCGATGGATCATCGGAAAAGCTGCGATGGCACGACCGGCAATCATAGAAATAAAATTCCGGGAAACTGCCCGCCGAACGCGGCGGATACAGGTTGAGCGCGCGCTTGACTGCCAGTGCCTGGCCAACCGCCCAGACCTTGACGCCCCCCGGTACCGATTTGCGCTGAGCATAATCCGCATCTTCATCGTGGTGCGATTGCAGGCTGGTGAAAAGATCGAGTTCGAAAGCGATGCGCGGATGGCCGGCAGCCATGATGCGGTGCGTGACGAACTGGCCGGGCTTGTCCGATCCGAAATGGCAATCGAGACAGACGTTGGCGCGTACTGCCGGCCGATCGACCGCCCACAGCCCGCGCGCGACATTCTGTTCATGGGTGGCCGCCACTGCCGTGTGTGACGCCAGCCAGTTGGTCGAGCCGCCGTGGCAGGCTTCGCAGCCGACGCCATCGGCCTGGCGGAACTGCGCCCCGCGGCGCGGCGCCGGATCACCATGGCAATTGATGCATTCGGCGCTTGTGGCGACATTGGCGATGCCAAGGCGGGCACCGATGGCGCGAGCGCGGGGCTCGTTCAGCAGGCTCCAGGCGCGCGAATGGCTACCGGTGAGGCTCGACGGGCTTTGCCAGGTCAGCAATTCATTCTGGCGGACCCTTGGCCCGGTCGCTTCTTGCCGGCCGTGGCAGGTCGAACCGCTGCACGAGGCAACGCCGTTGTGGATGGCAGCATCATGCCCCGGATTCGAAAGCCCCGGAGCCGCAAGCGCCGGGGGTGCCAGCACAATCGCCGCCAACATCAAAACCGATATCGTGGCCAGCCGCATTGCGGCCGCGACAAACCGCCGCGACGCCCGCACTTGCCTTGCCCCCCATCCAGTCATCACAACCCCTGACGATGCCCGTTCCCTATACGGTAGCAAAGCCCAAGCCGGATGCAAACCGCAATGGCGGCTTTTATGTCAAAAGTCTGTTTCGAAAAGATGATTGCGGCCATTGCCGCCAAGGGTCAGAGCCCCAGCACGGTCTTGGCGATGATATTTTTCTGAACTTCGTTGGAGCCACCAAAGATCGTCCAGGCGCGGCTGTTGAGATAGGTCGGCATGGCGAGTTGCGCGGGCTTGGAGCCAATGGGTTCGGGGCTTTCATTGCCATAAAGCGGGCGTTCGGTCGCCAGTTGCAGCGCATCATAGCCAAAGGCTTCGACCGTCAGTTCATCGACATATTGGCGCAGACTGGAGGCTACCAGCTTGGTCAGCGAGGTTTGCGGACCCGGTTTGCGGCCCTGGGCCAGTTCACCCAAAATCCGTAATTCGGTCATTTCCAGCGCCTCTGCCTCCAGCCGCAACCGCGACAGCCGGCGGCCAAAATCGGCATCATGACCAAGCGCGCCGTTGAAGCCGCCGGGTTGCGCGCCGGCCAATCGATCGAGTCGATCAAGATCGGCGAGCAGGCGCGGTGCAGCGCAACTGCCGCCGCGTTCATTTTCCAGCAGGAATTTGGCGATCGTCCAGCCCTGGCCTTCCTCGCCGATCCGATCGGCGACCAGCGCGACGGCGTCATCGAGAAACACCTGGTTGACTTCATGATCGCCGGCCATGCCGATGATCGGCCGCACCGTGATACCGGGCTGGCGCATGTTGATGAGCAGGAACGAAATGCCGGCCTGCGGCTTTACATCCGGGTTGGTGCGCGCGAGGCAGAACATCCAGTCGGCATAATGGGCATGCGTCGTCCATATCTTGCTGCCGTTGACGATATATTTGTCGCCCTCCCGGACAGCGCGGGTTTTCAGACTGGCCAGATCGGAGCCCGAGCCGGGTTCGGAATAGCCCTGGCACCATAATTCATGGCCGGTCAGAATCGGCTCGAGATAGCGGGCTTTTTGCGCCGGCGTGCCGTAGTGCGCGATGACCGGGCCGACCAGTTTCAGCCCGAGCACCGACAGCGCCGGGGCATCGGCAAGCGCACATTCCTTTTCAAAGATGTAGCGCTGCACCGGCGTCCAGTCGGTGCCGCCATGTTCGACCGGCCATTGATAGGCGAGCCAGCCGCGGGCGTTGAGGATGCGTTGCCATTCCAGCCCGATTTCGGGTTCGACGAACACCGACGGCGTGCCGTTCATGCCGTCGCGCAGGCGCTGGGGCAGTTCGGCGGCCAGAAAACCGCGCACCTCGTCCCGAAAGGCAAGGTCAGCAGCGCTGAAATGCATGTCCATCGTGTTACTCCAGCGTTCCGGCAGCCCATGCCAGGCTACGACGCAATAATTCATAATAGACGGGATAGTTCCAACCGCAGCGTTCGGGATGCGGCCAGAACGGTGTGAACACAGCGACGTCGTAATGACCCCGGCAATGCCCCAACGTGCAATAGACTATTTCGCCGCGCCCCAGCTTGCGACGATACAGGATGGGTATTTCTGCGTCGTGCCAGTCCTTGTCGACAAAGCCCGTCGCTTCGCCGGTAAAGCGGGTGAACAGCAAGGTTTCGATGGGTGCGGTAGTGCGCGACAGGTAAAGTTCATCGACGATATCGAACGTCGACATGCCGCGCGTCAACGGATCATCGACCGGCGCCACTTCGACCGTGAAGGCGCCGATCGGCGGATGCGCGACAAACTGGCTGCCGAGCATTTCCATGAGTTCGGGGGCTTCATCGGGCGCGTCGACCAGCCCGGATTCGAGAAAGCGCAGGATGGAATTGGTGCCGTGCAGCGCCAGCCAGCGGCCGCCACGGGCCAGAAATGCCTTGAGAGCCGCGACCTCGATATCGTTCGGCATCACATCGCAGGTGTAGGTAACAAGGAAATCGCAGGCCGCGAGCCTGTCGATATTGGCATAATCCATCGCCACAGTCGCCCGGATGCGCGGCTGATCGGCCATGAGTTTCAGAATTTCGAGGCGGGCAAAATCAATGTCATGATATTTGCCAGCGGCGATGAAATGCGCCTGGATGGGGCCTGTGGTCATCGCCATCAATCCCGGATGAAACCGCCGCCATCGACGGTCAGTTCGGTTCCGGTGGTAAAGCTCGCCTCGTCACTCGCCAGAAACAGACAGGCCGCGGCGATTTCTTCAGGTTTCCCGCACCGCCCCATCGGGTGGTTCTGGGCAAAGCCGGCATAGGCCTGTTCCCGCGTCAATTCCGGCGTCAGTTCGAGATAACGTTCGAGCATCGGCGTTTCGATGGCGCCCGGGTGGACGCTGTTGGCCCGGATCGGCCAGCCATTGGCGGCACATTCGAGCGCCGTGCATTTGGTCAGCATGGCCACGGCCGCCTTTGACGCGCAATAGGCGGCAAAAATGCCGCCGGGGCGCAGCGCCAGCATCGACGACATGTTGACGATACTGCCGTTTTCGCCCGCCGCCACCATCGCCGGCAGCGCCGCCTGGGTGCCATGAAAGACGCCATCGAGATTGATGCGCATGGTTCGCGACCAGCTTTCCTTGGAAACGCTCGACACGCCGCCGGGTTCGGAAATGCCGGCATTGTTCACCAGGATGTTGAGCTTGCCGAAGCTTTTTAGCGTCGCCGCAACGGCAGCGTCCCAGCTTTCGGGCAGCGTTACATCGAGCAAAATGGCATCGGCGGCATCGCCGAGTTCGCGGGCCAGCGCCCGCGCCTTGTCGACCTGGATGTCCCCCAGCATGACCCGGGCGCCTTCGCGCACAAAGGCGCGCGCCGTCGCGCCGCCCAGGCCTTCGGCACCGCCCGATATGAGTGCAACCTTGCCGTGCAATCTACCCATCGTTCAACGCTCCAATATCGCCACGGCAGAAAGTCCGGGGGCGCCGTAAACATGCGAATAGGCAGTTTTTGGACCCTGCCCGCCCTTCCCTGCGACCTGGCGGCCGCCGCCATCACCGCGCAATTGCACTACATTTTCATAGACTTGCCGCAACCCCGAGGCGCCGATCGGTTCGCCGCAAGCGAGGCAGCCGCCATCGGTGTTGACCGGCAGCGCCCCGTTCAACCGGGTGCGGCCTTGCGCCAGCCAGGCTTCCTGCTCGCCATCCCGGCAAAAGCCGTTTTCGGCCATGTGCATGATTTCAGCACCGCTTTCGGTGTCCTGCAATTGCGCGACGTCGATATCTTCTGGGCCGATGCCGGCCATTTCAAAGGCGGCGCGCGACGCAAGATTGGTTGCCGACAGCCCGCGTTCGATATCGATCGATGGCGCGAATACTTCGAACGACCCCGGCGGTCGGGTGCGGATGGCGACCGAGGCGACCTTGACCCCCCTCACCCCGAGTTCGCGCGCCTTTTTGGCTGACGCGAGCACCAGCGCCACGGCGCCTTCGGCCGGGGCGCAGAACATGAACTTGGTCAGCGGATCATTGACCATCTGCGAATTGAGGATGGTATCGAGATCGACTTCGTCGCGGCGCCAGGCGTGCGGGGCGTGGACGGCATTTGAAAACGCCTTTTCGGCAACGCGGCCCAGCGTTGTCGTCGAAATGCCGTATAATTCCATGTAGCGGCGCAATTTGAGCGCAAAAAACTGCGTCGTCAGCATCAGGCCGGTCTCGCCATACCAATCGGGCAGGCCCCATTCGGCGGGTTTGGGATCGAAACTGCCGCGCGGATGCTTGTCGAAACCGACCGCGAGCGCCAGATCGGCCTGTCCGGCCTTGATCGCGGCGACGGCGGAGCCCATTGCCGAGCCGCCGGTCGCGCAGCCATTGGCGACATTGATGAACGGCACGCCGGTAAGGCCGAGGCGTGATACCATGATATCGGCATTGCCCGCCGCCGATGAGCCGCCGAACGCCGCTTCGATCTGGCCCCAAGCGACGCCCGCATCGGTGAGCGCGGCGCGCGCCGCGACAACGCCCTGATCAAGCCCCGAAGCGCCATCGGTGCGCCCGAAGCGATGGATACCGATGCCGATGATGCAAACGTCGGTCATGTTGCGGGTCCAAAAGCAAAGGTGGCACCAAGGCCGAACGGGATGATGCGCAAGGCAACCGGCAGCCCGACCTTGAGCGCATCGAACGCCAGCCCGTCGAAGCGTGCCTCGACAATCACCTCATCGGCGAGTTCGACATAGCCGAGCGCAAAAGGTTCGAACGGCACCGGCCCGGCATAGGGCGGGGATTTGGGCGGGAAGCGCTGCACCGTCCAGCTCCAGATCGTGCCGTCACGCTTGAGCGGCACCGGGTCAAAGCCCGTGGCGCACGGAAAGACGATGCGCCCGGTTTCCGGGTCGCGCCCGCCGATGAGCTGCGGCCGGGCTTCATCGGTCCACAATTCGCTCATGCCGCCCGCCGATAATCATCGAGCGCGGCGGTGCCATCACCAAAGGTCAACGCCAGCACACGGATGCGTTTCAGGGCATGGCCGATGCAAAGTTCATCGGTAATGCCCATGCCGCCGTGCATCTGTACCGCGGTATGCGCCACGGTCAGCGCCGCATCGCCGACAAAGGCCTTGGCCCCCGCCGCCGCCCGCGCAAAATCACCATCGCCGGCGAGCGCCGCGCGCACCACCTGCGACCGCGCCTGTTCAACGAGCACATAGGCATCGGTCATGCGGTGCTGGATGACCTGGAACGACCCCAGCGACTGGCCGAACTGGGTGCGGGTCTTTACATAAGCGAGGGTCGTATCGAACAGCAGCGTCATGGCCCCAAGCATTTCGGCCGCCGCCGCCAATCGCGCCATTGCGACCACCGGCAGCAGCGCCGCCAGCCCGCCGGAAAGCCGCGCCCCGGCGGCAACATCCACCCCGCGCAGCGTGATTTCGGCGGCAACCGAGCCATCGGCGAGGCGGTAGTTGCGGCGATCGACCCCCGGCGCCGTGGCGGGGACGAGGAAGAACGAGATGCCATCCTTATCGCGGATTGCGCCCGAAAGCCGTGCCGAAACGATCAACATATCGGCACCGCCGCCAGCCATGACTGCCGTCTTTGCGCCATCGAGAGTCCAGCCATCGCCCTTTGGCCGCGCGCTGGTCGCGACATGGGCAAGATTGTAGCGCGCTTCGCGTTCGGCATGGGCGAGCGCCAGCAACGATTGCCCCACCATGGCAGGTTCGAGCCCGGCTGCAACCTGCGCCGCATCACCAATGGCATCGAGCAAACCCATCGCGATGACCGCCGCATCGAGCACCGGTTCGGCAACCAGCCCGCGGCCAATGACCTCCATCGCGGCCATCAGCTCGACCCGGCCGGCACCAAGCCCACCATTGGCCGCCGAAACCGGCAACGCCAGCACGCCGCTATCCGCCAGCCGCGCCCAATGCGCCGGCGCAAAGCCTTTGGGGTCAAGCCGCGCCGCGCGCCGCGCTTCAAGATCGCCGCCATAGCTGTCGGAAACAAAGCGTTCGACCGCCGCCTTCAACAGCGCCTGGTCTTCAGTCAGATCGAAATTCATGCGCGTTCCACAATCACATCGAGCCGGCGCAACCCGCGCAGCAGCATATTGGGTGGGTGCACAATCTCCGCCCCCGGCGCCAGTTCGAAATGCTTTATCTTTTGCAGCAACACATCGAACGCCACCGCAAGCTCCTTGCGGCTGAGCATGTTGCCGACACACATATGGATGCCGCGGCCAAAGGCGAGGTGGCTGCGCGCATTCTTGCGCGCCACATCGAAGGCGTCGGGGTTTTCAAAGCGCGCCGGATCGCGGTTGGCAGCGGCGTAGCGCAGCATCATCATGCTGTTTCCCGCCACGGTGACGCCGCCGAGTTCGGCATCGCGCTTGACGACCCGCCACAGCCCGGCACTGGGGCTTTCGAGGCGCAGCATTTCTTCGACCATATTGGGGATCAACGCCGGATCGGCGCGCACCCTGGCATCCTGATCGGGGTTCTGGATGAGCAGCAGGACGCCGCCGGCCAGCGTCGATGTCGTGGTTTCATTGCCCGCCACCATCAACTGCTGGAGCACCGACATCAGTTCGGCATCGTCGAGCGGGCGTTCGCCATCGACCGTGGCATGGACGAGATCGGACAGCAGATCTTCGGTGCGATTTTCGCGGCGGGCGTCGATGCGAGCCTTCATCGCGTGTTGAAATTCCACCACGTCACGCGCGCATTCGAGTTCGCGTTCCTTCGAGATCATGCCGCCAAGCCTGTCGGCAAAGGCATCGGACCAGCGCTTTACGGTCGCAATGCCCTCAGCCGAAATACTGCCATCAGCGTCACCTATGCCGATCTGGCTGGCGATGACGGCGACTGGCAGCGGGATGGCGAAATCGCGCACGAAATCGATACGGCCATCAGCGGGGAAGGCGGCGACCAAGTGTTCGACATGGGCGCGAATCTCGGCTTCGATGGCATCGACGCGCTTCATCGAGAACGCCAGATTGACCAGTTTGCGAAAGCGCGTGTGCACCGGCGGATCGGCGGTCAGCAGCGTGTTGCGCTGTGGCCAACCTTTTTCGAGTTCGGCGGTGACATCGGGGTCAGCCGAGCGTTGCCCGGCAAGCAGGGCGCTGAAGTCGTTCGAGAAATCTTCCACCCGCCCGGTCGCTTCGGCGACCAGATCATAGGATGAAACCAGCGTGATATTGGTGCCGGGCAACAGCATCACCGGCCGCTGTGCAATCGCCGCCTGATAATAGGCAAACGGATCAGCCAGCACCTCGGGCATGAACAGGCTGGTGGTATCGAGATCGATCTTGGTCATGGTGGGAAGGCTAAGGCGCTTCACCCCCTGCTGGCGACGCTGATTAGTAACAGGGGGACGCGATCAGCCAGGCATCTGTGAGGCGAATTCGGCAAGATCGAAATAGTCGCGCCATTCGCTGATCTTGCCGGCCTTTACGACAAAGACGCCCATGACGCGGATGACAACGGGCTTGCCGGCGATGGTGAAGCGATCGGTGCGTTCGGTCATCACGACATTGCCATTGCCGGCGATGTGGTGGATTTCGAATTCGGCGGTGCTGACCGGAAAGCCGGTGAGAAACGCCTTGAAGGCGGCGATGCCGATGACCGGCGCCATCGGGATATTATGGTAAAAAATATCGTCGCTGAGTGCCGCGGTGACGGCATCCCAATCCATGCGATCCCAGGCGGCGCAAAAATCGCGGACGATGCTGATGGGCGTATCGGTCATGGCTGTATCGGTCATGGGCGTGTCTCCTTCAAGGGTGGGCCATCGCCCCGCCATCGACAACAATGCCATGGCCACTGACATAGCCGGCATCGGCGCTGGCGAGAAAGGCGATGACATTGGCGATGTCCATGGGGGTGCCGATGCGCCCCAGCGCTGCCTTGTCGCGCCACAGGGTTTCGAATTCGGGCATGGCGGCGAAGGCCGGCGCGGTAATGCCGGTCAGGATCGCGCCGGGTTGCACGCAATTTACCGTGATGCCGAACGGCCCCAATTCGGCAGCCAGCGACCGCGTCAGCCCCAACACGCCATGTTTGGACGCCGCGTAGGCCGCCATGCCGGTATCACCATGATCTGACATGACCGAGCCAATGGTGATGATGCGCGCCTGGCGACTGGCCTGCAACGCCGGCAGCGCGGCACGGCAGAGGCGAAACACCGCCGTCAGGTTGATGCCGATCATGGTATCCCAAACCGCATCGGGATGGCCATCGAGCGGCGTGAAGCTGCTGATCCCGGCGTTGGGAACCAGAATGTCGATGCCGCCCAGCGCTGCGAGCGCAGCGGCGACGATGGTTTCGGAGGCGCCCGGCGCTGCGACATCGATGATGAGATCGGCCCGGCCCTCGCGCGCAACGCCAAAAACCCGGGCGCCCGCCATCGCCAGCCGTTCCACGGTTGCCAGCCCGATACCCGACGACGCGCCGGTAACCAGCGCGCCAAGCCCCGACAGGTCGCGGCCCGTCATATCTGCAGGATCATCTTGCCATCATTGCCGCCTGAAAAAAGCTTCATGAACGCGGCAAAGGCGTTTTCGATGCCAGTGTCGATATCTTCATCGAACACCAGCTTGCCTTCGGCAAGCCAGCCTCCCATGACGGCGGCGCCTTCGCCGAAACGGGGGATGAAATCACGCACCAAAAGGCCGTTTATCGACGCCGAATGGACGATCAACTGCCACAGATTGCGCACGCCAACCGGCGCCGGGGCATTATATTCCGAAATCAACCCGCACAGCGCGACGCGCGCCCCGTCACGAAGGTTCATCAGCGCTGCATCAAGGATGATCCCGCCGACATTTTCGAAGATGACATCAAGGCCATCGGGCGCTGCCTCGCCAATCGCGGCGACCAGCGCCGCTTCGTCCTTGCCGCGATAGTCGATAGCAGCATCAAAGCCATAGCGTTCGATCAGCCGCGCGCATTTTGCCGGGCCGCCGGCGATGCCGATGACGCGGCAGCCCTGCAACCGGGCGATCTGGCCGACCAGGCTGCCGACCGCGCCGGCAGCGCCGGTTACCAGCACGGTTTCGCCGGGTTTCGGTTTGCCGACTTCAAGCAGGCCAAAATAGGCGGTGAGCCCGACCGCGCCGAAAATCGACAAATAATTGGTCACCGATGGCACCGCGCCAGGGTCGATCTTCTGGGTAAAGCCGCCCGGCACCGCGACCGAATAATCCTCGATGGCGTTGAGCCCGAGCACCCAGTCACCTTGCGCAAAATCCGGGTTGGCGCTGGCAGCGACGGTGCCGACGGTGGTGGCGCGCACAGGGGCGCCCAATGGCACCGGCGGCATGTAGGACGGCGCATCATCAAGCCAGCCGCGAATCGCCGGATCGAGCGAGGCATAGACGTTGCGGACCAGCACCTCGCCTGGCGCCAACACCGGCGTGGCGATGGTTTCAAGCCGGAAATCATCGGCCACCGGCGTGCCATCAGGGCGGCGCACCAGCAGGAAACGACGGTTATCGGGCATATGATTCTCCGGCGAGTACCAGCGCGGTGCCGGTGACAAAACGTGATTGCGGCGAAGCAAGCCAGGCGATGGCCGCCGCCACTTGATCGGGCGCAACCTGGCCCGGGTTGACACTGTTGACGCGGCACGGCGGCACCAGATCACCCGCTTCGACCGCAGCGATTTTTGAAAAATGCGTGACGGCGGCATCGGCGGCCGACCAGGCAGCGGCATCGGCGCGGGGGTTCACCCCGGCGAGCGAGGCAAGGTTGATTACCGAGCCTGCACTGCCGGTATCGCGCATCAGCCGAAAGGCCCATTTGGTGCCGATGACAGCGGTTTCGACATTGGCTTCCCACAGCCTCCGGAACGCCGCCGGGCTGGTGTCGGCAACCGGTGTGACCAGGCTGTGTCCGGCGGCATTGATGACGGCATCGATACGGCCATGACGGGCTGCGATGGCGGTGATCAGCGCTTCCCAGGCGGTTTCGTCGCGCGGATCGAATGCCACGCTTTCATCGCCCGCGGCACCGCCGGCCGCGATGACGTGAAAACCATCGGCGCGCAGCCGCAACACAAGCGCATCGGCGAGCGCACCTGCCGGGGCGACAAGCAGAGCCACGGTTCGGGCATTGCGGCTCATGCCGTCAGCACCCAGCCGCCATCGATGATATGATGTGCGGCATTTATCGCTACGGCATCGGGGCTGGCGAGAAACGCCACCTGCTGCGCGACATCATCGGGGCGGGCGTAATCCTTCAATGGCAGTTTGGCGAAACTGTCGGGGCGGTCCCAATATTCATCACCGCCGAAGGCCTCCTCGGTCATCGCGGTGCGGGTGCCGCCGGGGCAGATGGCGTTGACGCGAATGGCATCGCCGGCCGCCGTCATTTCGCGCCCCAGCGCTGCCGCAAGGCCGATCATCGCCGCCTTGGCGGTGCCATAGGTCGTGGTCTGCATGATCGGTTTCAGCCCGGCGATCGAGGCGATGAGGATGATGCTGCCGGTGGCCGGTCGGCCCTGCTGTCGCATCTGCGCAATCGCCGCGCGGCTGCCCAGAAAAGCGCCTTCGACATGAACGCGCGCCTGTTGGCGCAGCCGGGCCATGTCCATGTCGATGATCGTGCCGAAATCAGCGGTGCCGGCATTGGAAACAAGAATATCGAGCCGGCCGTGGCGCGCGACGCATTCGGCGATGGCGGCATCCCAGGCGGCGGGGTCGGTCACATCATGGCCGAACTGGCCGGGTTGCGGACGGATATCGGTGCCGAGCACCGCCGCGCCGCGCGCCATCAGCAGCGCGGCGCTCGCCGATCCGATACCCGATGCCGCGCCGGTGACCAGCGCGACCTTGCCTGCCATATCCTGTTTCATGGGCAAACAATGGCGCAGCTCGCGGCGACTTGCCACTGCGCTTATGTGCAGGCCTTCACAGCGCGATCTCGACCCGATCCGCTACCAGCCGCAGCGGGTAGACGCTGATGCCGGTCGATGCCGGCGGCCCCAGCGCCTTGCCGCTGGCCAGATCGAAACGCGCCCCATGATGCGGGCACAGCAGCGCCGAGCCGCGCAGCCTGCCCCCCGCCAACGGCAGCAGCGCATGGCTGCACAGCGCGGCGACAGCATGCCAGTTGCCAGCGGCATCGCGCACGATGAGGCGCATTTCGCCCGCCACTTCGCAGCAGCGGATCGCACCCGGTGCCAGGTCGGCCGGGCCGGCATCATGCCATGTCGTCATGCCTTGCATTGCTCCTGGCGGCATTGCGCGCCGCCGCGCTCCGGACTATTCTAACGCTGTATTCAGTGCAATGACGGCCCGGTCAGGGCCAGCGCGGCCCGGGCGTCCTTGTGGAGGCGCGGGTCAGACGTCGCCCGCCAGAGGCCTTGCACCGGCATCCTTGGGAGAGTGACGATGGATCTGTCTGCCGATCTTGCTGCCGTTTCGGTTCTGACGCTGGACGATGTGCGCCCGGCCGCCGAGGCGTTGCGCGATATCGCTCGGCGGCTGGGGGATCTGCGCGTCGCGGTGTGTGACAATATTGCGTCGAAAACCACGATGGTGGATGCCGAAGGCAATGTGCTGGCCGCGGATGTGTTCGGCTGGACCGGTGAAGGCGAGCGCTGGTGGGCCGATTCGCGGTTGGCGCTATCGTCACCGCTGCCGCGCGCCTGCCGGTATGAATCGGAGCCGTTCTGGGTCAATGCGCAGGGGTTTTATACGCGCCAGGCCAATCGCTATCTCGATCAGATCGGGCTGGAGCATTTCGAAAAACGCGCCCTGACGCGCTGCGCCATCGTCATCCCCATCCATCTGCCGTTCGGCCAGATCGGCGCGGTGAGTTTCAACGGCTGGGACAAGACCCGCGACGACCTGTCGGCCGAATATGAGGCGCATGCCGATGTGCTGGGGCTGTTGTCGCAGCGCTTTGTTGCGGGCTACACCAAATTGCATCGCACCCGGCATTGGCTGCCGAGCGACACGCAACTGACCAAGCGCGAAGTCGAATGCCTGCGCTGGGCGAGCATCGGCAAGACCGACAAGGAGATCAGCCTGATCCTGGCGCGCAGCCATGCAACAGTGCGGTTTCACATCCAAAATGCGGGGGAAAAGCTGGATGCGGTGAACCGGTCGCAGACGATCTTCAAGGCGGCGCAGCTGGGGTATCTCGGGGCAGCAGCGTAGTCGCAGCGCGGCCAGCGCGCATCGCAGCAGCGCGCGGACCCGCGCAAGACCGATCGGCGGGGCGAGGCGGACTTCGCGCCTCGAACCCGTCCGGCGCCAGCAGGGGCTTTGCCCATGCCCTTGCTTGTCGCTAACCCTAAAGCGCCGCCTTCAGCGCATCGACCAGATCAGTTTTCTCCCAAGAAAACCCGCCATCGGCATCCGGCGTGCGGCCGAAGTGCCCATAGGCTGCCGACCGCTGGTAAATCGGCTTGTTGAGCCCGAGATGCGTGCGAATGCCACGTGGCGTCAGCGCAAAGCCAAGTTTCGACCTGTCACCGAGAACGGCTTCGATCGCGGCTTCGGACACGGTGCCGGTGCCATGCAGATCGACATAGACGCTGAGCGGTTCGGCGACGCCGATGGCATAGCTGAGCTGGATCGTGCAGCGGCGGGCAAAGCCGGCGGCGACGATGTTTTTGGCGAGATAGCGAGTGATATAGGCGGCTGAGCGATCAACCTTTGTGGGATCCTTGCCGCTGAAAGCGCCGCCGCCATGGGGGGAGGCGCCGCCATAAGTGTCGACGATGATCTTGCGCCCCGTCACGCCGGCGTCCCCATCCGGCCCGCCAATTTCGAAGCGGCCAGTCGGGTTGACGTGGATCACGGTTTCATCGGTGATGAAGCCTTCGGGCAGAACGGCATGGAACACCGACAGCACATAGTCCCGCAACGTCTGGTACTTCGCGGCATCGCCGCCCTCGCCATCGGGCGCGTAATAGCCAGGCGCATGTTGCGTGGAGACGACCAGCGCGGTGGCGCGCACCGGCACTTCGTTTTCATAGGCGAGCGTCACCTGGCTCTTGGCGTCGGGTTCGAGGAACGGCGCCGCACCACTGTGCCGGTCGGCAGCCATCTGTTCCAGGATCTTGTGCGAATAATAAAGCGTCGCCGGCATCAGATCGGGCGTTTCATCGGTGGCGTAGCCGAACATGATGCCCTGATCGCCGGCGCCTTCGTCCTTGTTGCCGCTGGCATCGACGCCCTGCGCGATGTGCGCCGATTGCGGGTGGAGGTGATTGGCGAATTCAAAGCTGTTCCAGTGAAAGCCATCCTGTTCATAACCGATTCGTTTCACGGTGGCGCGTACCGCGGCTTCGATCTCGGCAAGGGCGCCCGGCGCCCATTCGCCCTTCGTATCGATCATGCCCTTGCCGCGGACTTCGCCGGCGAGCACGACGCGGTTGGTCGTGGTCAACGTTTCGCACGCCACCCGCGCTTCGGGATCCTTGGAGAGGAACAGATCGACGACGGTGTCCGAGATCTGGTCGGCAACCTTGTCGGGATGGCCTTCGGAAACCGATTCGCTGGTAAAAAGAAACGAAGAACGCATCATCAGGGCAATATCCGCGTGGAAAACATTGGCGTCGCCTCTAGGCGGCAGCGGCGCGCCGTGCAAGTGGCATAAAGAAAGCTTTATATGTCGCAGCGCCGCGAGCGCGCGTGCCGCGCGCCGACAGGCGCAAGACCGACCGGCGAGGCAGCGCGACCTTCACGCGCTGAACTCGTTCGACGACAGCATGGGCTTTGCCCATGCCTCTTGCTTCTTTGCTACACTTTGCGTCCGGTGCGACCGACAACCACGCCCACCACCAGCAGCACCACACCCAGAAACCCGCTCGTCCAATGCCCCAGACTGGCAAAGGCCGTCGGTGGCAACGGCGGCGGCAGCGTTGCAGTGACGATCGCCGCTTCGCCGAGCCGGCTGGAAGCGATGACATTGCCGCGTGCATCGATGATGGCGCTAATGCCTGTCGGGGTGGCGCGGCTGATCGGCAGGCCTTCCTCGATCGCGCGCAGCCGGGCCTGATCGAGGTGTTGCGGCGGGCCGCTGGGGCCGAACCAGGCATCGTTGGAGACGTTCGCCACCCATTGCGGGCGGTTGGCGGCATCGATCACCGCGCCGGCAAAGATGATTTCATAGCAAATCTGGCCGCCGACTGCGGGCAGCCCGGGCAATTTCAGGGTGCGCGGCCCGGCGCCTGCCATGAAATCGATATCGCCAGGCGCCAGGCGTGCGAGGCCGATTGCCTCCATGATGCCGCGCGCCGGCACATATTCGCCGAGCGGCACGAGATGCGACTTGTCGTACCGGCCTAGGATCCGGCCCCCGGCATCGATGACGAACAGGCTGTTGGTAAGGGCGATCAGCACGCCCTTTGAATCGCGGATTGCCGCTACGCCGCCGAACAGCAGCAGATCGCGTGGGCCGAGTATCGCGGCGAGGCGAGCCCGCAACGCAGGGTCTTCCTCCACCAAGCCGAAGACCGATGATTCGGACCAGATCACCAGCGCGGCCTGCCCTTCCGCGCGCTGCACCCCGGCAACATTGGCGACACCTGCGGAGTCGGTTTGCGTTGCAGATGGCGTCTCGTCGGTGATCGAATTGGTGCTGGCGCCCGGCGCGACGGCGGCCGTGCCGTCGCCCGCCAGCAACGCATTGGTGCCAAGGGCATTGCGCGTCATGTCGATGTAGCGCTGCAGATGGGCGGCCTCGGCGCCGGCGGCATATTTGACGTCCTGCCCGATGTTGGGCTGGACGATGACGATGACCGGATTGTCGAGCATCAATGTGTCGGTGTTGAGGCCCTGCCCGGCGAACGCCAGCGCGCCGACAGTGCCGGCGATACCCAGCCCGGCTGCGCGCTGTGCCAGCCTCGCGCCAGGCTCGAGGCTCGCCCAGATGCTGGCGCCGGCGAGCACGATCAACCCCGACACGCCGAGCGCGCCGATGAAGGCGGCGAACTGCGCCAGCCCGGCCATCGGCAGCGCGGCGGCGCCCAGCGGGTTCCAGGCAAAACCCGACAACAGCCAGCCGCGCAGCCATTCGGCGAGCATCCAGCAGGCCGCCAGCACAAAGGCGCGGCCAATGGCCTCGCGGGTGATGGCGCGGGTGATCGATGCCGCCAGCCCGATATAGAGCGCCAGGAACATCGACAGCAGCAGCACCGTCGCCCAGCCGAGCATCGGCGGCATCTTGTCCTGATAGGTGAAGGCGGTCGCGATCCAGGTGAGCGATGCGCAGAAATGGCCGGTGCCGAACAGCCAGCCATGAAGAAAGGCGCGGGCTCGCGTTGGGGCGACGCCGACAAGGCCAGCGAGAAGGGCGATGCCGAGCAATGTTGCGACCCAAACGCCATAGGGCGCAAAGCCCAGCGCCGAAATCCCGCCGGCGACAAGCGCCAGCAAGGCCAATAGGGGCGATGGAATGACGGGGCGTGGCACGCGCCTTGAATAGGCGGCGAAGCAACGGTTGGCCAGAGCGGGACGATACCAAATAGCGCGCACGATTAGCCTTTCGCTGGCCCCAGTGTGCGTTAAACGGTCCTCCAAACCGTTCAGGCTCGGGAGCCCAGTCCATGACACACAAGGCCGTCTGCCTCGCCTTGGCGATTGGCGCGCTTGGTGCGGCGCCGGTTTGCGCCAGCACCGATCCGGTGCTGGAAACGGTGTTGGCGCGATGGGATCATGATGCGCATCCGGATTTGCGCGGTGTCGTTGTGCTGCGCGATGGGCATCGGGTTGCCGAACGCTATTACAGTGGCGAAACAGCGACGACACTCCACGACATCCGCTCGGCTGGAAAAAGCGTGACGGCGTTGGTAGCCGGCATCGCCATCGATGTCGGCAAGCTGCGCAGCGTCGGTGATCACGTCGCCGATTATTGGCCGCAGGCCCGGGGCAGCGCCATCGGCGACGTTACCGTCAACGATGTGCTGACCATGCGGTCGGGGCTGGCAGCATTCGATGAAGATCCGGGCTCGCCCGGTAACGAGGACAAGCTCGACGTTGCCGCTGATCCGCTCGCGTTTCTGCTCGCCGTGCCGCGCGCCGATGCGCCAGGCAGCCGCTATCGCTATAATTCGCTGACAGCGTACACCGCCGGCGTCGTCGTGGCGAAGGCGGCGGGAAAGACGATGGCGGACTTTGCCGGTTCGACGCTGTTCGGGCCGCTGGGAATCCGCCACTGGCGTTGGGATGGGGATTCTGCAGGCTATACCAAGGGGCAGGGCAATCTGTCACTGACAACGCGGGATTTGGCCACCATCGGCGAGCTGGTGCGGCGCGACGGGCGCTATCACGGCCGGCGCATCATTAGCTCGGCGTGGATTCAAACAATGCTGACCCCCAAAGTCACCATTTCGGGCAGCGATCCTTTTGCCGATGGCTATGGCTATTTCTGGTATTCCAGGGTGCACCAGATCAACGGCAGGCCGGTGCCGGTTGCCTTTGCCTCAGGGAATGGCGGCAACAAGATCTATATGGTCCCAAGCCGTCACATGGTCGTGGCAATCACCTCGAGCGCCTATGGCCATGGTTATGGCCAGCGACGCTCGCAGGGCATTTTGCTGGCGTCGCTCGGCGCCGGCAACGACTGATCGCCTCAGGCGCTCGCCAACGCCGCCAACAGCAACAGCGCGACGATGTTGGTGATCTTGATCATCGGGTTCACCGCCGGGCCGGCAGTATCCTTGTACGGATCGCCCACGGTGTCGCCCGTGACCGCGGCCTGGTGCGCCGGCGATCCCTTGCCGCCATAGGCGCCCTGTTCGATCACCTTTTTGGCATTGTCCCAGGCGCCGCCGCCGCTGGTCATCGAAATGGCCACGAACAGCCCCGAGACGATGACGCCCATCAGCAAGGCACCCAGCGCCGCAAAGCCATTGCCCTGGGTGGAGACCGCCGTGATGGCGAAATAGACCACCACCGGTGCCAGTACCGGCAGTAGCGACGGGATGATCATTTCCTTGATCGCGCCGGCGGTGACGAGGCCGACGGTACGGGCGTAATCCGGCCGCACGCTGCGATCGGCGATGCCGGGATTTTCGCGGAACTGGGCGCGAATATCCTGCGCCACCGCCGAGGCCGTGCGACCCACCGCGGTCATTGCCATGCCGCCGAACAGATAGGGCAACAGCGCGCCGAGCAGCAGGCCGACGACGACATAGGGGTTCGACAAAGTGAAATCGACCGGCACATCGGCAAAGAACTGCCGAAGATCCTCGGTGTAGGTAGCAAACAGCACCAGCGCCGCCAGCCCGGCCGAACCAATGGCATAGCCCTTGGTGACCGCCTTGGTCGTGTTGCCGACGGCATCGAGCGCATCGGTGCGCTCGCGAACTTCGGCCGACAACCCCGCCATTTCAGCAATGCCGCCGGCGTTATCGGTGACGGGACCATAAGCATCGAGCGCGACGACCATGCCGGCCAGCGCCAGCATCGCGGTGGCGGCAAAGGCAATGCCGATCAAGCCTGCAAGTTGAAAGGCGGTGACGATGCCGGCAACGATGACGAGCGTGGGCAACGCGGTCGATTCCATCGATACGGCAAGGCCCTGGATGACGTTGGTGCCATGGCCCGAATCCGATGCCTTGGCGATCGATTGCACGGGGCGATAGCCGGTGCCGGTGTAATATTCGGTGATCCACACGATCAGCCCGGTCACCGCCAGCCCGACCATCATGCACCAGAACAATGCCATGGCGGTGAAATCGGTGGGCGCAGCGACAGCCTTGGCGGCTTCGGCGCTGGCGGCCTTGACACTGATGACAGCGTTCATATCGGGAAAAATCATGTTGGTGGCGAGATACAGCGCCGGAATCGACAGCACCGCGGTGGCGATGAAGCCCTTGTAAAGCGCCCCCATGATCGACCCGCCGTCAGCTTTGGCGCCCAGCCGCACGAAATAGGTGCCGATGATGCTGGTAACGATGCACACGCCGCCAGCGAGCAGCGGCAACGTCATCAGCCGCGTGGCATTGTCGGCAGCGACGAGCAGCGCGACCAGCACCATCGTGGCGCCGATGGTGACCACATAGGTTTCAAACAGATCGGCGGCCATGCCGGCACAATCCCCCACATTGTCACCGACATTATCGGCGATGACGCCGGGGTTGCGATCATCGTCTTCGTCAAAACCCAGTTCGTTCTTGTGATTACCCATTTGACCCAGGCCCGGTAAAACATGTATTATGTGTGCAT
>JBBQMB010000015.1:0-32047 GCA_038328515.1 Sphingomonadales bacterium | reverse complement strand
TGCCGCCCATCATCGGCAACGCCACCACCGGCGCCCCGGCGGCAGCGCTTGCGGCCTTGATCACCGCCCGTCCCACCGGGCTGGTCATGTCGGATCGCAAAGCCGCATAACCATCCTCCCATTGCAGGCGCAACAGTCGCGGTGTTGCCTGGCGCTGGGCCCGGTCGGGCGCCGCGTCGGTGAGCGTCCAGCCACGCGCGGTGAGATAGCTTTCCACCTTGGCGCGCACAGCGGCCGGCGTCTGCCCGGGCACCAAACGGAAATCGATCGACACTTCGGCATCGGTTGGAATGGCATTCGGCGCCGTGCTGCCAGTGCCGCCAGCGCGAATACCGCGCACATTCAACGCCGGCCGCATTGTGCTGAGCGTCAGGCCATCCTTGCCTTCATGGCGGGCGATGCCAAATTCCGCCATCAAGCCGGCATCGACCGGCGGCAACGCGGCAATCGCGGCGCTTTCGGCGGGCGTCAACGGCCGTACATCGTCGGCAAAGCCCGGAATAAGGATATTGCCGTCATCATCGCGCAACGACGCCACCAGATTGGCCGCCATCACCGCCGGATTGGGCACCCAATTGCCATAATGGCCATCGTGCAGCGCTCGCACCGGGCCATAAAGCGTCAAATCCAGCCCCATAACGCCGCGGGCGCCAAAGCTGATCGTCGGCCGGCGCGATTGGTGGACCGGGCCATCGCCGATCAGCCAGAGATCGGCCTTGAGCAGATCGCGATGCGCCGTCAACGCCGCTTCCAGATGCGGTGATCCGGCTTCCTCCTCGCCCTCCCAGACGATGCGGATGTTCACCTTGGGCTTGCGACCCGTGGCGCGCACGGCATCAAAAGCCGCCAGAAACGCCACCAACGGCGCCTTGTCATCGCTCGCTGCCCGGCCAAACAGCCGCCATTCCGGGTCAAATCGCCCGTCTGCTGGCGGCGACACGATCGGCGCCGCCAGCGTGCCGGCGCGCAACACCGGCGCAAACGGCGGCGTCGCCCAATCCGCCGGCTTCACCGGTTGCCCGTCATAATGCGCATAAAACACCACGGTGCGCTTTGCTCCCGGCGTATCCAGCGCGCCATAAACGATGGGCGGCCCCTCTCCCGCCGGCAGCAGACGCGCGGTAAAACCCCGGGATTGCAACGCCGCCATCAGCAAATCGGCCTGCCTTGCCAGCCCGGCAGGATTGGCAGCGATGCTTTCAATACGCACCATTGTCGCCAGTTGTTCGACAATCGCGACTTCATGCGCCTGGCGCCAGCGCGTAACAGCGGCATCTGTCGCCGCGGCCGGAATCGCACTGGCCAGCAACAGGCCGCCAAGCATCGCCGCGATGTGGTTGCGCATTATAATCCTCCGCTCAGCCCGGCGGCCAGTCCGCCGGTGACAGCGCACACCCGGTGTCCGGGCGCCACGCCGCAATCGACCGAAACTTAACCTGCCCGCACAACCGCATACGGTACAGAACCGGCTATCAAACCGCCCCAAAGCGCACAGCAGGCTATCGCGCGGGCGCCGCGATACCAGCCACCTTCGGGGCGCGCGGTCACCGTCGCGGCACCAACAATCACCCCGCGAGCGCTTCGCGCACCGCAGCGACCGCTGCTGCTGCCCGGGTAGCGTCTGGCCCGCCCGCCTGGGCAAAATCAGGCCTGCCACCGCCACCCTGACCGCCGACCGCCGCCGAAGCAAGCCGCACGAGATCGACCGCCGACCGGCTGGCCACCAGATCTTCGGTTACCCCCACCGCCACAGAGGCACGGCCATCATTGACCGCTACAAAAACCACCACGCCTGAACCCAAAGTCTTTTTCGCATCGTCGATCAACCCGCGCAAAAGCTTTGCCTCCAGCCCTTCGAGCACGTGGCCGAGAAAGCCAATACCGCCAACGCTTTCGGGGGCAGCAGCGCCGCCACCGGTGGCCGGCCCTGCGAGCGCCAGTGCCTTTTTGGCTTCGGCCAGTTCGCGCTCGAGCCGCTTGCGGTCTTCGGTCAGCGCTTCGATCCGAGCCACGACTTCATCGGGCCGTGCCTTGAGCGTCGCCGCCGCCGCTTTCAACCGGTTTTCCTGTTCGACAAGGAACAGCCGCGCCGCTTCGCCGGTCAGGGCTTCGATCCGGCGCACACCGCTCGCCACGGCACCTTCGGACGTAATCTTGAACAGCCCGATATCGCCGAGCGCATTGACGTGGGTGCCGCCGCACAATTCGGTCGAATAAGGCAAATCCTCGCCATGGCCCATGCTCAGCACGCGAACTTCATCGCCATATTTTTCGCCGAACAACGCCATCGCACCTGCAGCAATGGCAGCATCGGGGGTCATCAGCCGCGTCGATACCGCGCTGTTGCCGCGAATCTGGGCGTTGACCACGGCTTCGACAATCGCAACATCTTCAACCGTCAACGGCTTGGACTGGCTGAAATCAAATCGCAGCCGATCGGCGGCAACAAGCGAGCCCTTTTGCGTGACATGACCACCAAGTTGGTTACGCAGCGCAGCATGGAGCAGATGGGTTGCCGAATGGTTGGCGCGCAACCGGCCGCGCTTGTCGGCATCGACTGCCAGCGTAATGGTATCGCCCACGGCAATCTTGCCGCAGGTGACGCTGGCGTGATGCACGTGCAACTTGCCGAGTGGTTTAGACGTGTCGTCGACAGTGACGGCCAAGCCATTGTCACCGCCAATGGCCCCGGCATCGCCGGCCTGGCCACCCGATTCACCATAAAAGGGCGTCTGGTTGGTAACGATATCAACTTTCTCGCCGGCGCTGGCACTGGTGACCTGCGCGCCATCACGAACGAGCGCGACAACCTGACCCTGCGCTGCCAGGCCCGTGTAACCGATGAATTCGGTCGGCCCGCTCGCTTCGACAATATCGAACCAAACGGTATCCGATGCCTTGGCGCCGCTGCCGGTCCAGGCGGCGCGGGCGGCGCGCTTCTGTTCGGCCATGGCGAGATCGAAACCGGCACGATCGACAGCGCGGCCCTGTGCGCGCAGCGCATCTTCGGTCAGATCATAGGGAAAGCCAAAGGTGTCGTATAATTTGAACGCAACATCGCCGGGCAACGTTACGCCGGGCGACAGCTTGCCAGTCGCATCATCAAGCAGCCGCAGGCCGTTAACCAGCGTCTGGCGGAAGCGCGTTTCCTCCAGCTTGAGCGTTTCTTCGATCAGTGGCTGAGCGCGTGCCAGATCGGGATAGGCGACCCCCATTTCGGCGACAAGCGCTGGCACCAGGCGATGCATCAACGGCTCACCGGCGCCAAGCAGGTGGGCGTGGCGCATGGCGCGGCGCATGATCCGGCGCAGCACATAACCGCGGCCCTCGTTCGACGGCAGCACACCATCGGCCACCAGAAAACCCGAGGCGCGCAGATGATCGGCGATGATCCGGTGTGAAGCGGTCGATTCGCGGCTATGCGCCGGCTGAGTGCGTTCTTCGCTGGCGCGGATCAGCGCCTTGAAGGTGTCCGTGTCGTAATTGTCGTGGACCCCCTGCAAAACGGCGGCGATACGTTCGAGCCCCATGCCTGTATCGATGCTGGGGCGCGGCAGATCGAGCCGCGTCGCGCTATCAACCTGCTCATATTGCATGAACACCAGGTTCCAGATTTCGACAAAACGGTCGCCATCTTCATCGGGGCTGCCCGGCGGCCCGCCAAAGATATGATCACCGTGATCGTAGAAAATTTCCGAACATGGCCCACACGGCCCCGTATCGCCCATCGACCAGAAATTATCGTTGGTAGCGATGCGGATGATCCGGCTTTCGGGAAGGCTGGCGATCTTTTTCCATAGCGACGCAGCTTCGTCGTCGGTGTGATAAACAGTGACGGTCAATTTTTCCGGATCGAGGCCCCATTCGTGGGTCAACAAGCTCCAGGCGTGTTCGATGGCATCGGCCTTGAAATAATCGCCAAAGCTGAAATTACCCAGCATTTCAAAGAAGGTATGATGGCGTGCGGTATAGCCGACATTATCCAGATCATTATGCTTGCCGCCGGCCCGGACGCATTTTTGCGACGATGTCGCCGTCACATAGGGTCGGGTTTCAAGTCCGGTAAAGACGTTCTTGAACGGCACCATGCCAGCGTTGACGAACATCAACGTCGGGTCATTCTGCGGCACCAGCGGCGCTGATGGCACGATGCGGTGCCCGGCCTTGCCGAAGTGATCGAGGAAGCTGCGGCGGATATCGTTGGACGAGGTCATGAACACCGACTTAGGCGAGGCGCGCGCCAGGCTCAAGCGGGCACATCAAGCGCGCGCCGAAACCAGCCAGACGGCGCCCGGCAGGCCGATGACGCCATCAACAACAAATCCAGCCAGCGCAGTGGCCAAAACAGCGCGGGCGGCGGGTTCGGTATCGCGGCCAGCATCGCGAATGGCGCGGGCAGCGGGGCCAATGCGCAGGTTGAAATCGACCGCGGCGCCAACCGGATCATCGCCTTCGCCTATCACCATGGTGAACGGGACCGCATGAAAGGCGATGTCGCGCCACCCGGCCCCCGCCAGAATCGCATGGACACGTTCCGGGTCGGCAAACGCGAAAGGCCCGGGGGCGCACGGATCTGAGGGCGCTTGCGGCGGCAACAGCGCTGCCAGCGCCGTCAAGGGAAAGGTCGCCCAACCATTTTCAGTTGATGGTTGCCAACACGCAAAGCACAGCCGGCCGCCCGGCGCCGCCAACGTCCGGATGTTGGCAAACGCCGTCGCCGGATCATCAAAGAACATCACACCGAAGCGTGACACAATCAGATCATGACCAATCTCGTCATGATGGGTTGCGGCATCGGCGTTGATGAAATCGGCATCGCTGAGCATATCTTGTGCGCGCTGCCGGGCGCGGGCCAGCAAAGGTTCGGAAATGTCGACGCCGGTGGCATTGCCATCGTCACCCACCGCGCCAGCAAGCGCCAATGTTGTTTCGCCACTGCCACAGCCGATATCAAGCACGTCTTCACCGGGTTGCGGCGCCGCCAGAGACAGCAGCGCGGCGGTCACCGGCGTGAGCGCCCGGTCCATGCGTTCCTGCATGCGCGCCCAGGTCTCGCCAACCTTGCCATTCCAATATTCAACCTGTTCGGCATTTGACATGGCGGTTCTCTATGGCAGACGCTGGAATAAACCGGTCAGGCGGCGCATGAACGGCGTGAACAATTTCGCCTGGCCCGGCAATTCAGCCGCAAAGCGCAAGGCCTCGGACAAAGTGGGATAGGCAAAAGTTCGATTGGCGAGATCAGCCAGCGTCAACTTGCCGGCAACAGCAAAGCTTGCCAGGGCCAGCAGTTCACCAGCATGCGCGCCGACGATGGTGACCCCGATAACGCGGTTACCGCGCGCCATGATCTTGACGAAACCGCGCATGTCAGCCTCGGTTACGGAACGATCATTATGGTCGAAATCATGGCGCCAGACCGCGACATCGGCGAATTGAGCGCGAGCCTTTGCCTCGGTCAAACCGACCTGGGCAAGTTCCGGATCGGTAAAGATAGCCGCTGGCAAGGCGCTGTAGTCGGTCGCTTTGCGAAACGGAAACAGCGCATTCTGGATGACGGTGCGGGCATCCTGGTCAGCAGCGTGAGTCAGGCGCGGCCCATCGCGACAATCACCAATCGCATAGATGCGCCGATTGGAGGTACGCAGATATTTATCAACGATAATGCCGTTGCGACCGCAGTTTACCTTGGCTAGATCAAGGCCGAAGCCTGATGTTCTCGCCTTGCGCCCCGTGGCGACGAGGACATGGCTGCCCGACAGCATGCGGCCATCACCCAACGACAATTTGATCGCGCCAGCACCGCCCGACGCAGCGACGATGGCCGCATTTTCGTGCAAGATGACGCCATCGGCGAGCAATTGCGCCCGAACGACTTCAACCGCATCGGGATCATCATTGGGCAGAATTGGTCCGACATCGATAAGCGAAACCTTGATCCCGAGCCGTACAAAAGCCTGGGACAATTCGCATCCGATGACACCGCCACCGATGATCAGCAGATGCGAGGGCATTTCGACAAGATCGAAAATATCGTCGTTGGTGCAGTAGGGCAGCACAGCCAGACCGGGAATCGGCGGCACCGCAGCATCCGAACCAGTGGCGACAACAAACCGCCGAGCGGTTACTTTGCGGTCACCGATGCGTAGCGACGCCGGACCGGTAAAGGCAGCCGTGCCGAAAACCACATCAACGCCGAAACCGCGGAAGCGCTCGGGCGAGTCATGCGGTTCGATGATGGCAATTGCCGCTTGCACCGCAGCCCGGGCCATCGCCCAATTACCGGCAGGATCGCCGGTGCCCCGCCCGCGCGCCGCTGCGGCGACAGCGATCACCGCCTTTGACGGCACACAGCCGGTATAAAGACACTCGCCACCAAGCCGGTGGCGCTCGACAAGCAGCGTGCGCGCGCCAAGCTGCGCTGCACCGCCCGAGGTTACCAGCCCGGCCGCGCCACCGCCAATGACCACCAGATCATAATGTTCATCCTGCATGGCAACACTTCGACCCCGATTGCCGCCTCCGGTCAATGCCGAAAGCAGCACGGCCTGAGCGTGCTCCTGCCTGTTTATGTCCGACGTGGCAGCGTAACATCGTGGGACAATCTACCAAAGGCAAAGCTTGATGGTTCATGCGTTGAACCGCCCCTGTCCCCGGGCGTTCGAAATAAAATCCGGCCTGTCGCCCCAGACGGCGACAGGCCGGCAAAGGGACAAGACACGACCCTTTAACTCTTTATATAGCGTCACCATGCCGACGCTATCAACGCCTGTTACATTTCGGCATCGTCAGCATCGGGCCCGGCCATCAAAGCATCTGAAATACCAGACGAATTGTCGCGAATCATTTTTTCGATCTTGGCAGCCATCTCGGGATGTTCCTTGAGATATTTCTTGGCATTCTCACGGCCCTGACCGATCCGAATCGAATCATGACTGTACCAGGCGCCCGATTTTTCAACGACGCCGGCCTTGACACCGAGGTCGAGAATTTCGCCCAGCTTCGAAATGCCTTCGCCGTACATGATGTCGAATTCAACCTGCTTGAACGGCGGCGCCACCTTGTTCTTGACCACCTTTACCCGGGTCGTATTACCTACAACTTCATCGCGATCCTTGATCTGGCCGGTACGGCGAATATCGAGCCGGACCGAAGCGTAGAATTTCAAGGCATTACCGCCGGTCGTGGTTTCAGGATTGCCATACATCACGCCAATTTTCATGCGCAGCTGGTTGATGAAAATGACCATACAGCGCGAGCGGCTGATTGAACCCGTCAGTTTGCGCAGCGATTGCGACATCAGACGCGCCTGCAAGCCGACATGGCTGTCGCCCATCTCTCCTTCGATTTCGGCCCGCGGCACCAAAGCCGCCACCGAATCGATCACCAGCACGTCGACGGCATTCGAACGCACCAGCGTATCGACGATTTCCAGCGCCTGTTCACCCGTATCGGGCTGAGAGACGATCAGTTCGTCGATATTGACTCCCAGCTTCTTGGCATAGGCCGGGTCAAGGGCGTGTTCGGCATCAACGAACGCTGCGGTGCCGCCATTTTTTTGTGCCTCGGCAATGGCATGTAGCGCCAACGTGGTCTTGCCCGAACTTTCCGGGCCATAGATTTCGATTACCCGGCCGCGCGGCAGCCCGCCGATGCCCAGGGCAATATCAAGCCCCAGCGAGCCTGTGGAAATCGCTTCGACCTCCATCGTCTCGCGTGATCCCAGCTTCATCACCGAGCCCTTGCCGAAAGCACGATCGATCTGCGCCAATGCCGCTTCGAGAGCCTTTTGCCTGTCCATGCCGCCGTCCACCACTTTCAAAGCCGTTGCCATTGGAAAGCCTTTCCTAGTCGTTCGTCACACCACGTCAATCAGCCATTTGTATTCTATTTGTTCCTGTAGAACAAGAAGGGAACAAAAAGAAATGTCTGATGCCTGTCGGTTGTTTCAGACGTCGCGCTTGACCTTGGCGTCAACGATGGCGTGAGCAAGATCCGCCAGCGCGAACGGCTTGGACAAAAAGTGGACGTCGGTGGCATTGACGGCCCGGTGCAGCGGTGCTTCGGCAAAGCCCGACATCAGCACGATTCCCATGCCGGGCCGCATGCGCAGGCAGCGCGAAGCCAGTTCGACGCCATCGATACCGGGCATCATTATATCCGAAACGAGTACATCGAATTCAGCGCCGGTATCGAGAATGTCGAGCGCGATCATCGCGTCGGCGGCAGTTGTGACCAGCGGCCCGAAACGCTTGATTCCGCGCTCCAATATGGTGCGTACCGCAGGATCATCCTCAACCAGCAGCAACCGCACGCCTGCTAGCGAATCGGCATGCAAAGTGGCGAGCTCCGTTACCGGGAGGGATTCTGGCTGATGGGCGGCGTGCGGAACGGCGGGCAGGAACACACTGAAACTGGTGCCATTTTGGCCCAGCGCCGGTGTCGCGAATATATAGCCGCCAGTTTGTTTGACGATCCCATAAACTGTCGACAGGCCCAGTCCGGTTCCCTGCCCCATTGGCTTGGTTGTAAAGAACGGCTCAAAGATCTTGCCTGCGATTTCGGGCGGAATGCCGCCACCGGTGTCGGTTACATCGATGGCGACATGATCGACACGTGGAATGATGCGATGCCCTTGCGCCGCGACATCGGCAGCGGCCACGTCGCGCAGCGCGATGGTCAATCGGCCCTGGTTCATCATCGCATCGCGGGCGTTGATGGCCAGATTGACGATAACCTGTTCGATCTGGCCCGGATCGGCCAGCACAGCCGATTTGAGCTTGTCAGCGCGAATATCAAGCTCGATGCCTTTGCCGAGCAACTGTTCCAGCAACGGGCGCAACGCCCCGACGAGTGGTGCCATATCAAGCACTTGCTGGCGTTGCGGCTGACGCCGGGCAAAGGCGAGCAATTGCGCCACCAACGCTGCCGCGCGCAACCCATTGCGGCGGATTTCGGCCAGGCTGTCATGCTCGTCATCACCTGGTGGATGACGGTAAAGCAGTTGTTCGGTCATGCCGAGCACGGCAGCGAGAATATTGTTGAAATCATGTGCGATGCCACCAGCAAGCTGGCCCACCGCCTGCATGCGGGTTACGGCGGCAACTTGCGCCTCGAGCCTGAGTTGTTCGCGAATGTCGCGCATTGCGAGCAACGCCGATATGCCAAAACCCGGCGGTACTGGCACGATGCTGACGATCTGTTTTTCGTCGGGGCGATCATGCAAGGCCGCGCGCACTTCGGTGCGGTCGTTGTTGCTGAGCGTTTTGGCAACGGCGCGAGCGATTTTCTCGGCATCTTCGGCAACAAAAAGCCATTCGGGCCGGGCGCCGGGATGATAAGCCGATCCGACTGTCGCTATCAGGGCATCATTCCCGCTGATCACCAGGCCTGCGCTGTCGATAAACGCAACGGCAATCGGCAGCCCCATCAACGGCAGGTGCAGCGCCAGCACATTGCGGTCGTTTTGAGCATAAGGTGCCGGCCACAGCGCCCGCGTGATCGGAACAGCCGCTGTTTCAGCCATACCGTTCCTCAACCCACGGATCGCCTTGGTTGTGATAACCGCGGGTTTCCCAGAATCCTGGCGTGTCACGCACTGAAAATTCAATGCGCTTGAGCCATTTGGCCGATTTCCACAGATAATAGCGTGGGATGATCATGCGCACGGGGCCGCCATGTTCACGGGTGATCGGTGCACCGTCATGGCTGTGCGCCAACAGGCAATCGACGTCGGCAAAATGATCGAGCCGGACATTGGTCGCATAACCATCATATCCGTGCAGAACGACATGGCGCGCCGCTGGCAACGGCTGAACAACCGAAAGCAGATGCTGGCTTGAAACCCCCTGCCAATGATTATCATAGCGTGACCATTGCGTAACGCAGTGAATGTCCGAGACATCTTCGAACGCCGGCTGCGCCACAATATCCGCCCAGCCCCAGCTAATCGGGTTGCTGACCGCGCCATCGACGGTCAACTGCCATTCCGCCCTTGTCACATCGGGTTGAATGCCAAGATCGAGCACCGGCCAGTTGGTGACGAGCCGCTGACCGGGCGGCAAGCGGTTGGCATGGGCTTCGTCGGGCATCCCGGTGAGCAGCCGGCCGGCACGCGCCCACGCCTTTTTGACGGCAACGAGCTTGTCCCTGATACCGTCGTTGAAGCCGCTGTCGTCCGCCATTACCCCCGCTCCCGCATGATCCGGGCCGCATCGCGTTTCCAGTCGCGGGTCTTTTCGGTCTCGCGCTTGTCGTGGAGCTGTTTGCCCTTGCCGAGCGCCAGTTCGATCTTGGCGCGGCCGCGGTCGTTGAAATAGATCGACAGTGGCACCAGCGTCATCCCCTGCCGCGCGACGGCAGAACCCATTTTGGTGATCTGGCGTTCGTGGAGCAACAATTTTCGCGGCCGTTTCGGTTCATGGTTGAAGCGATTGCCATGGCTGAATTCGGGAATATTGGCGTTGACCAGCCAGACCTGGCCATCCTTCACTTCGGCATAGGCTTCCGCGATACTGCCTTCGCCGCCACGCAGCGCCTTGACCTCGGTGCCCGCCAGCGCAATGCCGGCCTCCACCACATCCTCGATATAATATTCATACCGCGCGCGCCGGTTCTCGGCGACGGTCTTGACCTTGACGATTTCGTGGCGCGGCCTTGCCATCAGGTCAGACCTGCATGCGCCAGCCCGGCATCAACCGCCGCCTTGGCCGCCGCTGAAGGCTCGACAATCGGCAAACGCACATCGGGCGTCATCAGCCCGAGCCGGTGCAGCGCATATTTGGTCGGCCCCGGCGAGGCATCGCTGAACAGCGCCGCATGGAGCGGATACAGCCGGTCGGTGATCGCCAGCGCGGTGCGAAAATCACCCGACTGCGTCGCCGACTGCATCTGCGCGCACAATTTGGGCGCGACATTGGCGGTGACCGAAATCGCCCCAATCCCCCCCATGGCGTTGAATCCCAAAGCCATATCGTCATTGCCCGAAAGCTGGATAAAATCAGCCCCACACGCTTCGCGTTGCGCTGAAACCCGCGCGAGATTGCCGGTGGCATCCTTGACCCCGATGATCCCTGGCAATTGCGCCAATTCGGCCATGGTTTCAGTGGTCATGTCAGCCACCGAGCGCCCGGGAATATTGTAAATGATGATCGGCAGGCTCGACCGCTCGGTCAGCGCAGTAAAATGCGCGATCAGTCCGCGCTGCGACGGCTTGTTGTAATAGGGGACAACGATCAACGCCGCATCGGCGCCGACTTTTTCGGCATGCGCCATATGGGCAACAGCCGTAGCGGTGTCGTTGGATCCGCATCCGGCAATGACCGGGACCCGGCCAGCAGCAACCGCGACGGTGCGCGTTATGACATCATAATGTTCGGCATGGCTGAGCGTTGGCGATTCGCCGGTGGTGCCGCACGGCACCAGCCCGGTCGAACCTTCGCTGATCTGCCATTCGACAAAGGCTTCAAAGGCTGCGAAATCGACCGCGCCGTCTTTGAAAGGCGTGACCAGCGCCGGAATCGAACCCTTGATTTCAAGCTGCTTCACGTCAACTGTCCTTGCCATCACGTCCCGCTGTTGCCACTGCCGGGCGCTTGTCGCTCTTCACCCCGCCGTCGCAACCGCCTATGCCGTTTCGAATACGATGTTGTGTGAGAGTGATATGGAGCGCGTAACCCAGATGTCCAGCAAAGTCTTGTTGCTGGCGCTTGCCTTCGCCAGTTGCGCACCGGCGACCGCCCAGATCGACCCGGCCACACAAAGCCTTTACACGGCGCGGCTTGCTGAGAACGCCGCTGGCCGCTTTGGCGGAATCGCCGGATCGCCGCTCAACAATGTCGCCGGCGTGCCGAGCCTTGATGCCATCGTAATCTGGGACCGGTTACGCCGCGATAGCTACACCGCTGACAAGGGCGCCCGCTTCGCCGAATATGCAGCGTTCCTGCAAAGCTATCCCGATTGGCCACAGGCCAGCACCTTGCGTCGGCTCGCCGAAAAGTTGATCGATGATACTGTCACCGCACCCGAACGCATGGCCTATTTCAAGCAGTTTCCACCACTGTCGGCGCTCGCCAAGCTGCGCATGGCCGAGGCGCAACAGGCGATCGGCAAGACCGGCGATGCAAAATCGACAGCGCGCGACGCGTGGGATTCGGCCGGGCTCGATAGCGTCGCCGAACAACAGCTCCTCGGCCTGTTCGGCAAGGATTTGCGCGCCGAAGATCATCTGGCGCGCGCCGACCGCTTGCTCTGGACCAACCAGACCAGCGCTGCTGCCCGGCTGTTGCCGCGTATCGAACTTGACCGGCAGCTTTGGCTGCTGGCGCGCATCGCGCTGCGCGTCAACGCGCCCGATGCCAGCAATCGCCTTGCCGGCGTGCCGGCTGCTTTGCGCAATGATCCGGGGCTGATCCTCGACAGGGCCTTGTGGTTGCGGCGCAACGGGCAAGTTTCCGCGGCCCAAGCCCTGCTTGCTGAAGCAAAGGCTGATCCCGGCGCGACCATCGACAACGAAACCTGGCTGAAACAGCGGCTGGAATTTGTTCGCACTGCCTGGCGATCCGGCAATTTTGACACCGCCTATCGCATCGCTGCGCGCCACGGCGTGCTGTCGGCTGGGTCGGCAATCGGCGAGCGCAGCCTCGGCGAACGCCAGCAATTCATCGACACCGAATTTCTCGCCGGCTGGCTGGCGCTGCGCAAACTTGGCCGCCCCGCTGCTGCCGTGGGGCATTTCCGCGCCATCCGGGCGGCGGCGCAAACCCCGCTCAGCCAGACTCGCGGCGATTACTGGACCGGCCGCGCCCATGAAGCCGCCGGCCAGGCCAGCGCCGCACGCAACGCCTATGAAGCCGCCGCCAGCCATTTTGATTATTTCTATGGGCAACTGGCTGCCGAACGGCTCGATCGCGCTCTGGTAATAAAGCGCAACCCGCCGGTCACGATCGGCGCTGATGCGGCGAGCACCTTCCGCGCCGATGCCCTGGTGCGCGCGACCTTTGCGCTAGGCCAGCTTGGCGATCGGCGACGGCAGGCGCTGTTTTTGCGCAGCCTCGCCGACCGCGCCCAAAGCCCGCGTGACCAGGCGCTGGTCGCGGGACTTGTGGCACCACTCGCCCGGCCCGATCTTGGCGTGCTGCTCGGCAAGGCGGCGCGCAGCGATGGCGAACTGGCGTTGCTCGATACCGCCTTTCCCATCCTCGACCTGCCCGCCAGCCTCAACCCGAACTGGACGATGATCCACGCCATTGCCCGGCAGGAAAGCCAGTTCGATGCGACCATTGCCTCATCAGCCAATGCGCAAGGCCTGATGCAATTGCTGCCATCGACCGCTGCCGAACAGGCGGGCAAACTCGGCTTGCCCGCCAGCACCGCGCGCTTGACCCAAGACCCGATCTACAATGTCACCCTTGGCGGCAGCTTCTTTGCCCGGCTGAAAAGCAATTATGGCGGCAGCCATGTCCTCGCTGTCGCCGCCTATAACGCCGGACCGGGCAATGTCCGCAAATTCATCGCCGCCAATGGCGACCCGCGCCAACCCGGCATGGATATCATCGACTGGATCGAAGCCATCCCGTTTTCCGAAACCAAAAATTATGTCCAGCGCGTGCTGGAGAATGCCGTGGTCTATGATCTGCTCCACCCCGACACAGCCGTGATGCCCAAGGTCAACCGGCTGTCAGCCTATCTCGGCAAGGACACGCCGGGCTGACCGGCGAGCACGCCTGGTTGCGCCAGCCCCCCTGCCCGGTTAACAGCGGCGAATGACCGCAAAAGCCCCGCCCGCCGAAACCGCCGCCCTGCCGATATCGCTCGCCGATGTCGAAAAAGCGGCTTTGGCGATTGCCGGCGCCGTCATCCGCACGCCGTGCCTGCGCAGCCAGACGCTGTCGGAACTGACCGGCGCCGATGTCTGGCTGAAGTTCGAAAATCTCCAGTTCACCGCGGCTTATAAGGAACGCGGCGCCCTCAATAAATTGCTCAGCCTGACGCCTGAGGAGCGCCAGCGCGGCGTCATCGCCGCATCCGCCGGCAATCATGCGCAGGGCCTGGCTTATGGCGCCAAGCGGCTCGGCATCCCCGCCACCATCGTCATGCCGAAATTCACGCCAGTCGTGAAAGTCCAGCAGACCGAAGGCCATGGCGCCAATGTCGTGCTGTTCGGTGAAAAATTCGAAGATGCCGCCGCACACGCGCATGAACTGGCGGCAAAACGCGGCTATGTCTTTGTCCACCCGTTCGACGATGCCCTGGTCATGGCCGGGCAAGGCACGGTCGGGCTGGAAATGCTCGACGATGTCCCCGATCTCGATATGCTGGTCGTACCCGTCGGCGGCGGCGGCCTTACCTCGGGCGTGGCCACGGTGGCCAAGGCGCGCAACCCAGATATCGAGGTCATCGGCGTCCAGGCCGAACTTTATCCGTCGATGTATGCGATGCTCAAGGGCGAAACCAGCGTTTGCGATGGCGACACGCTCGCCGAAGGCATTGCTGTCAAAACGCCGGGCAAACTTACCTCGGCGGTGGTGCGGGCGCTGGTCGATGATATCGTGCTGGTCGGTGAACGCGATCTCGAACGCGGCGTCGCCATGCTGCTCAATATCGAAAAAACCGTTGTCGAAGGCGCAGGCGCGGCCGGCATGGCGGCCTTGCTGGCACACCCGCGGCGCTTTCGCGGCCGCAAGGTCGGGCTGGTGCTGTGCGGCGGCAATATCGATACGCGGTTGCTCGCCAATGTGCTGCTGCGCGAACTGGCGCGCTCGGGGCGGCTGGCGCGATTGCGCATCCGCCTCAAGGATCGCCCGGGGCAACTATTCGAAGTGGCGCGGATTTTTGATCAGCAACAGGTCAACATTCTTGAAGTCTATCACCAGCGCGTGTTCACCAGCCTGCCCGCCAAGGGTCTGATCGCCGAAATCGAGTGCGAAACCCGTGATGCCGATCACCTCCAGCGCTTGCTCGAAGCCCTGCGCGCCGCCGCTTATGAAGTGCGCATGGTCGAGGCCGACTAAGCGTTGAAAAATTTCGCCATGTTGCCCGTAAACTGCGGTTAACCATCAATTACCCTATGGCGTTTGCGCCACAGGCCGCATTAGACTGCGCAGCCGCCATCATGGCTGGAAAGGCGCTTTGTGACCGATCAGAGCTTTCGCTTCCCACGGTTCTTCGTTACCGCCCCCGCGCCCTGCCCCTATGTTCCCGGCCGCACCGAACGCAAGGTGTTTGCCGAATTGAAGGGCGGCACCGCGATGGAGATGAGCGAGGCGCTGGGCCGCATCGGGTTTCGCCGCAGCCAGAATGTCGTTTACCGACCCAGTTGCGATTTCTGCCAGGCCTGTGTCTCGGTGCGGGTCCTCGCGCCACTGTTCACCCCGACGACAACCCAGAAAAAACTGCTCCGTCGCCACGGTGACCTTGAAGTTTCGGCGTGCGAGCCCTGGGCAACAGCCGAACAATGGTCGCTTTTGCGCCGTTATCTGGCGGTGCGTCACCCCGATGGCGGCATGGCGGCGATGGACGCGCATGATTACGCCGATATGGTCGAACAGACGCCGGTCGATACGGTTGTCGTCGAATATCGCGAGCCCTCGCGCGATGGCCAGCCCGGCAAGCTCATCGGCTGCTGCCTGACCGATAAACAGTCTGATGGCTTGTCGATGATCTACAGCTTCTATGATCCCGACAGCGCCACCCGCCGCGGCCTCGGCAACTTCATCATCCTCGATCACATCGCGCGGGCTGGAGATGCCGGGCTGCCCTATGTTTATCTCGGTTACTGGATCGAAGATTGCGATCGCATGACCTACAAGAAAAGCTATGGCCCGGCCGAAGCATTGCTCGGCGGGGTCTGGAAGCGCATGGACTGACGCGGCGCGTTAGCAAATTTGATCGCATATCGATAAAGACACCTGTCATGTCAGCAAAGGCTGGCATCCAGTGCGTTCATTCGCGCAAAAATCGGTCCTCAAGGCGCTCTGGATGCCAGCCTTCGCTGGCATCACGACCCCATTTGAATGAATTCGCGCTTAAAACCCAGCCCTTGCCATCAGCGCTTTCGTCGAAACGTCGAACGCCGATCCAGCACCCGCCAGCGCCGCCGTCGCCATTTCCTTGCCCAGTTCCACCCCCATCTGATCAAACGGGTTGATGCCCATCACCACCGCCGCCGCAAAGGTGCGGTGTTCGTAAAACGCCAGCAACGCGCCGAGCGTGGCCGCATCCAGCCGGTCGAGCAGCAGCGTCGCCGAAGGCCGGTTGCCGGGAAATGCCTTGGCGGCCGCCAATATCGGATCGCCGGCACAGAGCGCCAGCGCCTCGGCCATACTGCGCCCGCGCAGCAGCGCCGCAGCTTGCGCAAAGCAATTGGCCAAAAGCTGGCGGTGGTGCGTTGCCGGCAGCGCATGACCCGGGGTGCGCACGGCGATAAACTCCACAGGGCCTACCACCGTTCCCTGGTGAACCAGTTGAAACACTGCATGCTGGGCATCGGTGCCGGTGCCTCCCCAGGTCACCGCTGCCGTGGGCGCCGCAACCGGTTTGCCCGCCCGCGTGACGCGCTTGCCGTTGCTCTCCATCTCGAGTTGCTGGAGAAAGGCCGGCAACAGCCGCAGCCGCTCATCATAGGCAAAGACACCGCGCACCGCCTGCCCCTGGTAACGCGCCGCCCAGACATCGAGCAATCCGGCGAGCAATGGCGCGTTCGCCGCTGCCGGGGCGTCGCGAAAATGCGCATCCATCGCCGCGGCGCCATCATGCAGCGCCTGCCAAACCGGCCAGCCGCAGCGCAGCGCCAATGGCAGCCCGACTGCCGACCACAGCGAGTAACGCCCGCCCACTGTCTCGGCAAAAGGCAGCACCGAACCAGCCCCAAAAGCCCGCGCCAGGCCGGGCGCTGCGGTAACGGCAATACAACGGCTATGGGGGTCGGCGACGCCGGCCGCCGCCAACCAGGCCAGCGCCGTCGCCGCATTGGTCATCGTCTCGGTGGTCGTGAAGGTTTTGGACACGATGATGATGCGCGTCCGCTGCGGGTCACACAGCGCCAGCGCGCGCGCCAAAGCCTCGCCATCGATATTGGCGACGATATGTACCGCCGGACCATCGCCATCGCGCCCCAACGCATCGACCAGCAACGCCGGCCCCAGCGCCGAGCCGCCAATCCCGATATGCAGCACATCGCGCACATCATCGGCCCGCACCGCCTCGACCACGGCGCGGACTGCTGCCTGCCCGGCTGCAGCAGCAGCATTATCAGCCGCATTGCCCATGCCGCGTTCGGCAACATGCGTTGCGCTGCGATTTTCGCTGGAGTTGACAACACCGCCGGTAAACAAGCGATCGCGCCAGCCGGCAAAATCGGCTGCTACGGCAAGCGCGTGGAGTTCTGCCAGCACCTCGGCACTCGCCGAAAGTTTGGCAAAATCGAAATGCACGCCGGCGACATCAAGGCTGAGCGCCGCGAGCCTTTGCGGCTCGGCATCGAACAGGCTCGAGATGGACGGGAGTGCGGCAGCAAGCGCAGCCAGGCGGGCATCGATGGTCATCTACCCATCTTGCCGCAAAGCCATGACGGGCGAAAGACATCAAGCGCTGCACACCGGCAAATGCAGTTGCAGCTTGACCCCGCGCCCCGCGCGCGCCACGCCGCAGCACGCATGAAAAGCCTGCCCCGCCTTGATCCTGAAGCCCGCGCTACTTACTTTGCCCGCGCTGAAAAGCAAAAGGCCGCATTGGCCGATGTTGTGCGGCTGGTCGGCCTATCCGTGCTGCTGGCGCTGGGGCTGCGGGCATTTGTTTATGAACCTTTCAACATTCCTTCCCGATCGATGCTCCCGCAACTGCTTGTCGGTGATTATCTGTTTGTTGCCAAATGGCCCTATGGCTATGGCCGCTATTCCTTCCCGCTTGGGTTGCCATTGTTCAATGGTCGCCTTGCGGGCGCGCTGCCGGCCCGCGGCGATGTCATCGTTTTCAAAACGCCGCGCGATAACCGCACCGATTTCATCAAGCGCGTTATCGGGCTGCCCGGTGATCGCGTCGCCATGCAGGATGGTATCATCATTTTGAACGGCCGCGCCATCAACAGGCAGCGCCGCGCCGATGTCGTTCTGCCGGTCGATGGCGAAGGCTGTGATTCGGGGCCCGGCCGCCCCGATTTCCGCATCCGCGATGCCAGCGGCCACAGCATCTGTCGCTATCCGGCTTTTGTCGAAACCCTCGACAACGGCCAAAGCTATGCTGTCATCGACCAGATCGCCAATGATGTCCGCGACACGACAGCAGCGGTGACCGTTCCTGCTGGCCATGTTTTCGTGCTCGGCGACAATCGCGACGACAGCGCCGACAGCCGGTTTTCGGCGGCCGAAGGCGGCGTCGGCATGGTCCCGGCCGGCAATATCATCGGGCGGGCTGACCGAATCTTCTTCTCGATCGCGCCACTGGCAGGTGTCGCCGGCCCGAACAGCTGGCGGGCAGCACTGCGTATCGATCGCATCGGCCGCCGTTTATGAGCCAGACCGACGCCGAACTCGCCGCCTGGGCCCGCGAGCGGCTTGGGCATGATTTTGCCGATATCCGGCTGGTCCGCCGCGCACTGACCCATAGCAGCGCCGCCCAAGGCGCCAACAGCTATCAGCGGCTGGAGTTTCTGGGCGACCGGGTGCTGGGCTGCGCCGTCGCGGCGTGGGTTTTCGCCGACCATGATGAACCCGAAGGCCGGTTGACAGCACGGCTGCACGCGCTGGTCGAAGGCCCGGCCAACGCCGAAGTGGCGCGCGCGCTTGGTGTACCCGAACAGATCATTATGGAAGGCAGCGCCCGCGCCAAAGGGCTGCACCTTTCGGATAACGTGCTGGGCGACGTTGCCGAGGCGTTGGTTGCGGCGCTCTATCTCGATGCCGGCTGGGCCGTCGCCGATGCCTTTGTGCGCCGCGAATGGGCCCGGTTGCTGGCGCGCGGGCCGCGCCTGCTTGATGACCCCAAATCGCGCCTGCAGGAATGGGCGCTGAAACGCCGCGCCGGCATGCCGGTATATGCCGTGATTGATCGGCAAGGCCCCGATCATGCGCCAAGCTTCACCATCGAAGTGCTGGTACGCGGCCAGCCGCCGGCGCGTGGGCGCGGCGCCAACAAGCAGGAGGCCGAAAAGGCCGCCGCGCACAACCTCTTGAGCACTGTGCTCGCAAAGGCATCGAAATGACCGAAACCTCTCCCCAACGCTGCGGCTCCGTCGCCATCGTCGGCGCGCCCAACGCCGGCAAATCAACCCTCGTCAACGCGCTGGTCGGCCAGAAGGTCGCCATCGTTTCGGCCAAGGTGCAGACCACCCGCACCCGGTTGATCGGCATTGCCACCGATGGGCCAGCGCAACTATTGCTCATCGATACCCCCGGCATCTTTGCCCCCCGGCGCCGGCTTGACCGCGCCATGGTCCACGCCGCCTGGGGAGGTGCCGAGGGTGCCGATCTGATCGCGTTTGTGGTTGATGCCAAATCCGGCTTTCGCGCCGATGCCACTGCTATTCTCGAAAGCCTCGCCAACCGCCCCGAACCCAAGCTGCTGGTGCTCAACAAGGTCGATATCACCGCCAAGACGCGCCTGCTCGAACTCGCTGCCCATGCCAATGCCTTTGCAGCTTTTGCCGATACCTATTTCGTTTCGGCCGGCACCGGCGATGGCGTTGCCGAACTGAAATTGGCGCTGGCGGCGGCAATGCCCGAAAGCCCGTGGCATTTTCCCGAAGACCAGTTGACCGATGCCACCACCCGGCTGATGGCCGCCGAAATCACCCGCGAACAACTCTATCACCAGCTCCATGCCGAACTGCCCTATGCCAGCGCCGTCGAGACCGAAAAATGGGAGGAACGCCGCGACGGCAGCATCGCCATCCACCAGCAGATTCTCGTCGAACGCGATACCCAGCGCGCCATCGTGCTCGGCAAGGGCGGCCAGCGGCTGAAGGAAATCGGCAGCCTTGCCCGTGCCGGCATTGGCGAATTGACCGGGAAAAAGGTGCACCTGTTCCTCCACGTCAAAGTGAAGGAAGACTGGACCGAAGACCGCGCCGTCTATCGAGATTCAGGGCTTGATTGGGTCGATTGACGCTATGGCCGGCGCCCCATAAGCCCATAGACGTGCACCTAACGACCCCGGCCATCGTCTGCGCGCTGCTGCCCCATGGCGAGCATGGCGCCATCGTGCGCTTCCTCACTCCCGAGCACGGCTTGGTCGCCGGCTATGTGAACGGCGGCCGCTCACGCAAATTGCGCCCGGTGTTGCAAGCCGGCAATGGCGTCGAACTCCGCCTCGCCGCCCGCACCGAAAGCCAGCTTGCCAGCGCATCGGTGGAACTGCTCAGCGCCCGCGCCGCGCTGGCCACGACGGGCGGTGGCCTCGCTGCGCTGGAGTGGCTGACCGGCCTCACCGCGACCGCGCTGGCCGAAGCCGTGCCCCACCCGGCGCTCTACCGCGCCCTCGATGCGGTAGTGGCCGCAATCGCCGCCGACGCGCCTATGCTGGCGCTCGGTGAAGCCGTGGTGCGCTATGAATGGCTGCTGCTCGCCGAGCTCGGCTTTGCCCCCGACGTCTCAAGCTGCGCCGCCACCGGCGTTACCACCGATCTAACCTTTGTCTCGCCCAAATCGAGCCAGGCCGTCTCCCGCGCTGCGGGGCTTCCCTGGGCAGCGCGCTTGCTGCCGCTGCCGGGCTTCCTTATCGGCGCTGGCCCGACCGATGCAGCAGCAGTGCTCGATGGCTTGCGCCTCACCGGGCATTTCATCGAACGCGATGCCCTCCCCGCCCGAGCAAGCCCCTTGCTCGCCAGCCGACAGCGCCTCGTCGCAAAAATGCGCTAACGTCTCCCCTCCCGGTTGACGCGAAGGCGTCGCCTGCGGCTGCGGGAGGGAAGAAGAAAAGAGGGCCGTCCCTTGCCGGACAGCCGGTCATAGCGCTATCCCAAGGCATGGCCATCAAAACCGCTGAACCCCCCGAATCCGACCGCATTCTCGACACCCCGTTCGATACCGCACTTGGCGATCGCTACCTCGTTTATGCCCTCTCAACCATCACGGCGCGCTCGCTTCCCGACCTGCGCGATGGCCTGAAACCTGTCCACCGCCGCTTGCTTTGGGCAATGCGCTTGCTCAAGCTCGACCCGAGCCAGGGTTACAAGAAATGCGCCCGCGTCGTCGGTGACGTCATCGGCAAATATCACCCCCATGGCGACCAATCGGTCTATGATGCGCTCGTCCGCCTCGCGCAGGATTTTGCGCTGCGCTATCCGCTGGTCGATGGCCAGGGCAATTTCGGCAATATCGACGGCGATAATGCTGCTGCCATGCGCTACACCGAAGCCCGGTTGACCGTCGCCGCCGCCGAACTGATGGACGGGCTCGATGAAGCCAGCGTCGCCTTTCGCACCACGTACAATGGCGAGGAGGAAGAGCCCGAAGTTTTCCCCGGCCTGTTCCCCAATCTGCTCGCCAATGGTTCGTCGGGCATCGCCGTCGGCATGGCGACAAGCATTCCGCCACATAACGCTGCCGAAATCCTCGATGCGGCGCTGGCGCTGCTGGCGGACCCCGATCTGCCCGGTTCAGCGCTCATGCAATGGGTCAAGGGCCCGGATTTCCCGACCGGCGGCGTGTGTGTCGAACCCGCCGCCAGCATCGCTGAATCCTACGCCACCGGCCGCGGCAGCTTCCGCCTGCGCGCCCGTTGGCGCAAGGAGGATCTCGGCCAGGGCATGTGGCGGATCATCATCGAGGAAATTCCCTATCAGGTCGTCAAGGGCAAGCTGATCGAGGCGCTGGCGGACCTCGTTACCGAAAAAAAACTGCCGATCCTGGGCGATATCGACGATGAATCCGATGCCCAGATCCGCATCATCATCGAGCCGCGTTCACGCAACGTCGATCCCGAAGTCCTGATGGAGAGCCTGTTCAAGCTCACCGATCTCGAAGTGCGCGCTTCGCTCAACATGAACGTGCTCGATCATGGCCGCCCGGGCGTGTTGTCGCTCAAACAGGTCATCGCCAAATGGCTGGTGCACCAGCGCGAAGTGCTCATAGCCCGCTCGCAATATCGGCTCGACAAGATCGACGCCCGTCTGGACGTCCTTGGCGGGCTGCTGATTGCCTATCTCAATCTCGATGAAGTCATCCGCATCATCCGCGAAGAAGATGATGCCAAGGCCAGCCTGATTATCGCCTTTGAACTGACCGCGACCCAGGCCGAAGCCATTCTCAACATGCGCCTGCGCAGCTTGCGCAAGCTTGAGGAAATGGAGATCACCAAGGAAAACAAGGCGCTGACCGAAGAAGCACGGGGCCTGCGCGCCCTCATCGCCTCGCCAACCCAACAGACCGAGCGGCTGGCGCGCGATCTTGCGGCGCTGCGCCAGTTATACGGCCCCGACACCCCGCTCGGCCGGCGCCGCACCGCCATCACCACCGCCCCCGATGTCAAGCTGATCAGCCTTGAAGACATGATGGACAAGGAACCGCTGACCATCATCACCAGCGCCAAAGGCTGGGTGCGCGCCCTGAAGGGCCATGCCGATCTTGCCGCCGGTGATGCCGTCAAGTTCAAGGAAGGCGATGGCCCCGCCTTTGCCTTTCATGCCCATACCACCGACAAGATAATCGTCGCTGTCTCCGATGGCCGCTTTTACACGTTGGGCGCTGATAAATTGCCCGGCGGGCGCGGCTTTGGCGAACCGCTACGGTTGATGATCGATCTCGCCGAAGGCGCCGAAATCGTGCAGATGATGGCGTCGCGCACCGATACGCAATTGCTGGTCGTCGCCAGCGACGGGCGCGGCTTTGTGGTGGAAAGCAGCGATATCCTCGCCGAAACCCGCAAGGGTCGCCAGGTGCTGAACCCCAAGGAAAAGGCGCGGCTGGTCATCGCCCGCCCGCTGGCGCCGACCGACGACATGATTGCCGTCATCGGCGAAAATCGCAAATTGCTGGTCTTCGGGCGCGATGAATTGCCGATCATGGCGCGCGGCCAGGGCGTCGCCTTGCAGAAATTCAAGGATGGCAGCCTGTCGGACGCGCGTGGCTTCGTGATGGCCGAAGGGCTGAGCTGGGCCATGGGCGGCGCCAGCGCGCGCACGCGGACCGAAAGCGACCTCAGCTTCTGGAAAGCCGCGCGCGGTAGTGCCGGGCGTCTGCCGCCCACCGGTTTTCCCCGCGACAACAGGTTCGCCTGATCGCGGCTCGCCAAACATCAAACCCCGCGCTAAATTGCCGGCATGACGACTTTGTTGCCAATCATCGGTCTGAACGCCATCCTTGGCGCGTGGATCATTTATATGGTGGTCAAGGACCCCGCCAATGTCTGGCGGGGGAAACCGCGCCCGAAGAAACAGAAACGCCGTCCGCGCCTGCCCGGCGAACGGGGCTGAACCGGTGCTGATCATAGCCATCCTGGTGCTGGCGGTGGTTCTGCTCGGCCTGCTTGCCCGGCCCCGACGGCAAGGCAAACGTACATCTGCTGACCGGCGCGGCAGCAGTGAAATCCACGATCTTCCTGACGACCAGTGGCACGAAAGACGGCATGTCCCGGTCGTGGTTCCGCTCTCTGTCGGAATTGACGACCCGGAATATTCCATTGATTCATCGGATGATTTCACCGCTGGCGGCGGCGATTTTGGTGGTGGAGGCAGCAGCGGCGATTGGAGCGATGGCGGCGGCGATGGCGATGGCGGCGACTGACCGCTGACGTGCCGGAACAAGCCATTGCCAGCAAGCGCTAATATGATATAAATATGATATCATATTGACGGAGACGATTCGCATGACGGCTTTAAATCCTGCCGACCACCAGCGCAGCGTTGAGCGCACAGGCGTCGGCAGCAACGGCTACCTGATGCTGGTCGCCACGTTGGTCTTGATCCTTGCATCGCCGATTGCCTTTCTGGCCGGCGCAGCCAGCGGCCGGATCGGGCTGGTGTTGCTGGGCGTTATCGGCGGTATCGCGCTCCTATTCATCAGCTCCGGCTTTTATAAACTCTCTCCCAATGAAGGCGCCGCCATTACGCTGTTCGGTGCGTATCGCGGTACCGATCGCCAGACCGGCTTGCGCTGGACATGGCCGTGGATGGCCAAGAAAAAGATTTCTCTGCGCGCCCACAATCTGATTTCGCAGACCATCAAGGTCAATGATCAGCGCGGCAACCCCATCGAAATCGCCGCCCAGGTCGTCTGGCGCGTGACCGATTCGGCCCAGGCGCTGTTCGATGTCGATGATTACATGGGCTTTGTATCGGCGCAGATCGAAGTCGCCGTGCGCACCATCGGCGCGCGTTACCCCTATGATGATTTTGAACACAAGGAAGTTACCCTGCGCGGTCATCACGAACAGATCAGCGAAGAACTACGCGCCGAACTCATGGCGCGCCTCACTGTCGCTGGCATCACCGTCGATGAATGCGGCTTCACCCACCTCGCCTATGCCCCCGAAATCGCCGGAGCCATGCTGCGCCGGCAACAGGCTGCGGCGGTAGTCGCCGCACGCGAAACGCTGGTCGCCGGCGCGGTCGGCATGGTCGAAATGGCGCTGGCGATGCTCAGCGAGAAAAAAGTCGTCGAGCTTGATGACGAGCGCAGAGCGGCCATGGTTTCCAACCTGATGGTTGTGCTCTGCGGTGAACGGGATACGCAGCCGGTGCTCAACACCGGCACGTTGTATTGACGATGCGCCAGCACCGGTGACAACGCGCAAGGCCTTTGCGCTCCGGATCGACCCGGCATTGCACGACGCAATTGAACGCGCCGCTGCCAGCGATTTGCGCAGCGTCAACGCCCAGATCGAAATGATGCTGCGCGAAGCCCTGGCGCGGCGCGGCATCAAGGTCGGCATTACTGCGCCAGCGCGACGCGGGCGACCGCCAGCGGAAGCCAGCTAAAACGCCGCGGCGTCGAGTAGCGCCGCAATCCTGGTGGCGTCCTGCGGAAACCCCGCCGCGACCCACGTGCGCTCGAAGGCTCCCAATCGCCGCGCCACCTCCGGCCCCGGCAAAACCCCGCGAGCAATCAGGTCTCGCCCCGATGCCGGCAGCCGCGGCCGCACCCACGCCGCAAGCTGCGCTACCTCAAGCCCGGTCACGCCAGCGATCAACAAGCGGTCCACCACCGCCTCTGCCCCAATCGCCCAGGCCTGCGCCAAAAGCCCGTTGTCCAGTTGCGGCACCGCCGCCGCTGCCACCCGCGCCCGGTCGGCATTCGACAAGCGCAGCCGCCCGGTCACTGCATCGGTCACCGGCGCCGGCAGCAGCGCCGCCAATCGCCGCCGCCAGTCCGCCAGCACGCCGTTTGCTGCTTCGGCGGCGATGGTCCGCGCCAGCACCGACAGGCGCTCAGGGCCAAATTCGGGGATAACCGGCAGCCAGATGCCCTGTTCGATCATCAGCGTCATGATCGCCAGCGGGTCAGGCAACGCCAATATCCCCCGCAATTCCAGCGCGATGCGTTCGCGCGACAAGGCCATCAGATCATTGGCGCGCGCCGTGCAAGCGGCCAGCCCGTCGGCATCCACAACATCTGCAAAGCGTGCCGAAAAACGAAAAAAACGCAGGATACGCAAATGATCTTCGGCAATCCGCTGCAACGGTGTCCCGATAAAGCGCACCCGCCGTGCCTTTATATCTTCGAGCCCGCCGAAAAAATCGCTTATCTGCCCGCCTGGTAACGCCGCATAAAGCGCGTTGATGGTGAAATCGCGGCGGCTGGCATCGGCGCGCCAATCATCGGTGAATGCCACTTCGGCATGGCGGCCATCGGTTGCCACGTCGCGCCGCAACGTCGTCACTTCAGCAGTGATGCTCTTGCCGACAGCGGTAATCGTGCCATGCGCAAGCCCTGTCGGAATGGCCTTCAACCCGGCAGCCCGGACGCGCTCGATCGTCTGCTGCGGTGTCAGGCGTGTCGCGAGGTCGATGTCCGCGCCGGCCACGCCGATCAACGCGTCGCGCACCGCGCCGCCGACCAGCCGCGTATCGCCCGCTGGCGCATCGAGCGCCGCGAGCAGCGCCAGCCCTTCGGGTGTCTGCGCCCAATCAGGCGTCGGCAGCATCACAGGCGCCGCGACAAATTGACAATCATCCCTGCCGTCGCGCCCCAGATTTCATGGGCGCCGTGGCGGATAATGAAAAAATTGCGCCGCCTGCCCTGCCATTCGCCGCTGTGCATCTCGTGGTTTGCCGGGTCGATGACATGGGCAAAGGGCACATGAAAAACCTCGGCCACTTCGGCTTCGGCGCCGCGCAGCAGCAACCCTGGTGGCACAATGCCGACAACCGGTGTAATCGCATAGCCAGTGCCAGTTTCATACGGCCCCAGCGTACCCAGCACTTCGACATGGTGCCGGGCCAGCGCCACTTCCTCCTCGGCCTCGCGGAGCGCCGCCGCGATATGGCCGTTATCTTCAGGATCAACCCGCCCACCGGGAAAGGCGATCTGACCCGGATGCTTGGCCATGTTGGCATTGCGGCGGGTCAACAATAGCTGCGGCACGGATTCGTCGGTAATTGCCATCAATACCGCCGCGGGCGTCAGCGTTAGCGCCCGATCAAAACCCGCATCGGCGGTAACATCCCAATCGCCCCGATAGCCAGGGGCACCGCTGGCCAAAAGCGCCGTCCGTAAACGGTCAATCGGCATCACGCGGGCATGAACGGAAAAAACACGCCGCCGCCCCACAGGCCCGGTGGCACCGCAGCCTCCTCGAGCGCCAGGTCAGCAAGCTCGTAAAACACCGACCGGTTGACCAGCGCCTCAAGCCCGGCACGAATATGCAGATAGGGACGCGGCGTGCCATCGGCAGCGGTTTCAATCCGCAGGACATGATCACGACCGGCCGCCACCAGATCATCGGTATTGGTGCGAAAAATGATCTGGCGGTCGCGTCCTTGCCCTTCGGTTGTCGCCTCGACCGCGACAAAGGGCGCATCATCCACCAGAATATCGAGCTTCTCCGCCGGCGTGACCAGCACGAATCCACCATCGGCCTCGCGCCGCAGGATCGTTGAAAACAGCTTGACCAATTCCCGGCGACCGATGGGCGAACCCTGATGAAACCAGGTGCCATCCGCGGCGATCCGCATGTCGGAATCGCCACAATGTGCCGGGTTCCACAAATGCACCGGCGGCAGCCGGCCATTGCCAAGCAATGCTGCCAGTTCGCCGAGCGAACGCCCGGCCGAATCACGCGTGTGCGATGTCATCCCGGTGTCTTAGCGCGGCTGGCGCACGGGGCAAGCCGCTGCGACCAATGGCGAGCATCAGGCAGCGCGTCGAAGCCCGGCCTTGCCCTCGACAAAAGCCAACGTCGGCAACAGTGTCGCATCACCGCGCAGCAGCAACCGCGCCTGGTCAATCGGGCCGGGCATCCGCCAGCCCCCGGTCGCAGCAGCGGAAAAACCGAATCGACCATAAAAGGCCTCGTCGCCGACCAACAGCACCGGTGGCGCGCCGCGCGCATCGGCAGCGGCAAGCGCATGACGGATGAGTGCCGAGGCAACACCAGCACCTTCATTGTCAGCCGCAACCGCGACCGGGCCAAGGAGTACCAGTGGCGTGCGGACGCCGGCGATGCTGCGCAGCGCAATATCCCAGCATTGCACGCTGCCGATGATCGCGTGGCCAGCCTTTGCGATGCCGGAAAGCGCCGCCAGCGGCGTTGCACCCTCGCGCAGCCGATAAGCGGTACGATTATGCCGCGCAGGCCCGAAACGCGCATCGAGCAAAACCTCGATGGCGGGCAGGTCAGCAGCGCAGGCGGCGGTGATATTGATCAATGACGTTTCTTTCCAATGGCAAGACGAGAGGAAGCCTGCCACCAGCACGGTGGCTCGGCTATCTGCCTCGTCGGTTCATCAGAAAAAACAGCATCATGGCAGCGCCAATATCATTCACCGCCTTGCGGCGCAATGAATGCGTAACGCGCCAAATTCGCTAGTGGAGGCGGCGCTCCAGCCCGGCGATGGCATCGTCGGTCAACCGGGTCGCAAGTGCCTTGTCGGTATTGGCAGCAATCAGTGCCGTTGCGGCGGCGGTGACGCGGCGCGCGACATCAGCCCGCAATTCCGCTTCGGCAGTGCGTTCGGCAGCAGCAATCTTGGCCTCGGCAGCGGCGGTGCGGCGCTCAATCGTCAATGTGGCGGCAGTTTCGGCGGCGGCAACCAATTCGCTGGCCTCGCTGTGCGCCCTTGCAACAATCGCCGCTGCATCAAGCGTGGCGGCAGCGCGGCTGGCATTGGCATCGGCAAGCAAGGCTTCGGCTTCGATACGCAGCGCCCGCGCTTCGTCGAGTTGACGCTTCACCCCGGCAATACGATCATCGAGCGCAGCAGCGATGCGCTGGGGCAGTTTACCCAAAATGATAGCGAGCACGAAAAAGATCGTCATCGATACATAGACGTAGAATTCGGCACCCTGACCAAGCAGCAGGGCTTCTTCGTGATGTTCGCCGCCCGGTGCGGCCGTGCCGGCCTGATGCGTTTCGGCGGCAACGGCAGCTTCAGCGGCGAGCGCCGGCGATTCGGCGCGTGGCAACGGCGAGGGCATGGAGTCGATCACGCTGCAAGATCCTGGTTTTGCGCCGTCAGCGCCGCTTCAATGTCGGCAGCGGGAAGTTCAAGTCCGATCAACCGGGCCACGGCATCGCTGGTCAATTCGGTCGTCGTCGCAGCAAGGGCCGCCCGCGCAGCGGAACGCGCTCCGGCCAGACGCGACGCGGCGTCATCCGCCCTGGCATCGAGCACGCCAGCCAATTCGGCCATGCGGACTTCGCTGCGGCGCGCAGCTTCCACCTGCGACGCAGCGACCTGCGCCTGAGCGGCTTCCCGCGCAGCAACCATGCCTTCGTCATACCGCGCCCGAATGGCGTCGGCTTCACCCTTGGCCGATTCGGCCGCATCAAGATCGCCCGCCACCCGGCTTTCGCGCTCGTCGATCATCTTGCCGACCTTGGGCAAAGTGGGACGCACGATGGCGAAGTAAAGCACCGCGAAAATCGCGGCGAGCCACACCATCTGGGATAGAAAATTGGCGGGATCAAATTGCGGCACGGATCAACCTGTCATTGCAATACGGCCTGCCCGAAAAACCCGGACAGGCCCGAACGATCGGAACGATCAGCCAAAGGCGAGCGCGAGCGCGACAACGGCGGCGATCAGGCCGAGTGCTTCGGTCACGGCGAAGCCGAAGATCAGGCGGGCGCCGAGCTTGTCGGCAGCAGCCGGGTTGCGCAGCGCGCCCGACAGGAACATCCCGAAAATCAGGCCGACGCCGATGGCGGCAAAGCCGGCACCCATGGCAGCAAGACCGGCACCGATGAGCTTGGCAGCAGCGATATCCATTGTAAGTCCTTTTGAGTTAATCAGTTAGAGTGGGTTGTTCGAGTGATTAGTAAAAACGCGTGTTGGTGAACCTTAGTGGAGGTTCACGGCATCGTTGAGATAGATCGATGCGAGAAGCGCGAAAACATAGGCCTGCACGACAGCAATCAGCAGCTCGAGCGCCGTCAGTGCGACATTGACCGTTAGCGGGATAATGCCGAGCACATAAGGCAGCGCTTCGAACGATCCAAGCGCAACGACAAAACCGCCGAACACCTTCAACAACACGTGACCGGCGGTCATGTTGGCAAACAACCGGATAGCCAGGGTGAAGGGACGCGACAGGAACGACAGGAATTCAATCGCGGCGACCAACGGCAGCACGAAAATCGGCGTGCCCTCGGGAAGGAAGAGCGAGAAAAAGTGCAGGCCGTGTTTGGCAAAACCAACGATCACCACCAGCACAAAAACGATCGCGGCAAGACCGAAGGTCACGGCGATATGGCTGGTGGGCGTGAAGGCGCCGAGAAACGGGATTAGGCCGAGCAAATTGCAGGCGAGCACAAAAATGAACAGCGCAAAAATCAGCGGCGCATATTTCAGGCCTTCCTTGCCAACGTTCTCGCGCAGCATGTCGCGGATGAAATCGTAAAGATACTCAACGGCCGCCTGGGCCCGGCCCGGCACCAGTTGCGGCTTGGCCGTGCCGATATAGAGGAAAGCCGCGACGACAAGCATCGCAACCAACATCCACAGCGACGAATTGGTGAAGGACAGGTCCTTGCCAGCGACGTCCAGGGGGACGATCCGCTCGATCGAGAACTGCTCCATCGGATTGGCCATGACTGATCTATTTCCCGTCGAACTTCTTCTGCTGGCGCAGTACCGAGCGCAAGCCCGTCACAAACCCCAGCAATAACAATATTATCAGACCCCAAGGACCGGTTCCCGCCTGCCGGTCGATAAACCAGCCGATGAGCCCGCCGACCAGCATCGCGCCGACAAATTCGACCGCGATCGACCAGCCTTGGCTTTCCTCACGCTTCGACGCGTCACGCTTTGACGCCTCGCCATCGCGGGCGGCCGCGATCCGGCGCGCGAGCGCATCGTCATCGTGGTCGTTTTTGGCCAAGTCGGGTGAACCCCTGAAGTTTGAAATTGGCCGCTGCGGCAGTCCGCATCAGACCAATGGCCCCGGGCGGCGAGCCACCAAAGGTTGCGCGGCGTCTATCCATGGGTGGCCGGACTGTCAACTCTTGTGCAGCGCACACAAGCTTTGGTGTTACCGATGTGTCACGCTTTTTGTTTGCCGGAACACAAAATGCGATAGGATATCGCGATGAAGATGAACCTCGCTCCGCTCGCTTTGCTGTTCCTTGCCGTCGCCGCCCCGGCGCAAACCCCAGTCGCCGCCCCGGCGCAAACCCCAGACGCCGCCCGGGCGCAAACCCCAGCGCCAGCGCCAGCGCCAGCGCCGCCAGGCCCGCGCGTCGCACTCGCGACGAAGGACGGCACCATCACCATCGAACTGGCGCGCGACAAGGCCCCTGTAACCGTCGCGAATTTCCTCAAATATGTCGATCAAAAGCGCTATGATGGCACCAGCTTTTATCGCGCCCTCAATTTCACCGCGCCAACCCCTGTGGGGCTGATCCAGGGTGGTGTGCGCGGCCGGTCCGACAAGGCGCTGCCCGGCATCGTCCATGAACCGACTTCGAAAACCGGGCTGAGCCATGTCGATGGCGCCGTATCGATGGCGCGCGGTGCACCCGGCACGGCCGCCGGCGATTTCTTCATCATAATCGGCGATCTCAGCACGCTCGACGCAAGCGAGAAGGACGCAGGCTATGCGGTGTTTGGCAAAGTGGTCGAGGGCATGGATGTCGTTCTCAAAGTGCTGGCCGCGCCGGTATCAGCGACCCAAGGTACCGGCGCGATGAAAGGCCAGATGATCGTTTCGCCAGTCGTCATCACGACGGCGAAGCGCATAAAATAGGCTCGCTTCGCCGCCGTGATGCCATCAATGGTCAATTGCGGCGGTTCCGTCGGTTGTGGCCGCGCTCGCGATCGCCACGATGCGACCGCGCCACGCGCTGTTCCCAATAACGCCGCTGGCCCGATGACCAGGACCGCGCCACGCCACGGCGATCATAGACCATTACGCCGGTGCCCGGGTAGTAATAGCCCTGCGACCAGCCGAAATTGCTCCCGGCATAGCCATAGGGCACACTCGCATAGCCTTGGCTGTTACCATAATAGCGATCATAATCGCTGTTATACGCCCTGCGGCCATAGCCATCGGCGCAACCGGCGAGGCCGATTACCAGCGCAGCCGTCAAGGCCACTCGTTTCAGAACAGTACCGACCATCGTCCGTCTCCTATTGCTGTTCAACCTAAACGCGCGAGAACGGCTTTTGGACGCAATCAGGCGATAGCGAGGAGTTTCTCCGCCGCCTGCAGGTCAACGCTGACGAGTTGCGATATCCCGGGTTCGCCCATGGTGACGCCATAAAGTCGGTGCATTCGGCTCATGGTCACGGCATTATGGGTGACGATCAGGAAACGCGTCGCAGTATCTGCCGCCATGCGATCGAGCAGCCGGGTTTCTGCCACGGCTGAATGCGCGCGGCCGCGGTAGCCGCAAACCCGCCGGTGTCTGACTGCCGGGAGTTGTCAAAAATCGCATGCATGCCGGTGCTGCAGCC
>JBBQMB010000014.1:0-33475 GCA_038328515.1 Sphingomonadales bacterium | reverse complement strand
TGCTCCCCATGCCGGGCAACGGTAGGGGGGCCGGGCCAGCGATGCCAGTGCTTTTATGGGGTGTTCAGCGCCACCGGAAAAAAATGGGGTCTGGGGGCGAGGGGTCATGCGATTTTCAGGTTTGGACCCCCACCCCGCTCGGCCGGGGCCGAGTCGCCCTCCCCGCAAGGGGGAGGGATGACAAGAGGGTTAGCCCGCCAATTGACCGCCATCGATGGTCAGCAGCGTGCCGGTAATCTTGCGCGCCGCGTCTGACGCCAGATAGGCGAAGCCTTCGGCGATATCCGACGGCGCGCAGGTGCCTTCGGGGAGTTTGGGCGAATTGCGCATGACGAGTGACCAATCGACGTCGCCGGGGGGTGGGGCGCTGTTGCCCATCGGGGTGTCGACATGGCCGGGGCAGATGGCGTTGATGCGCACGCCGGTGCTGGCGAATTCGATGGCGAGGCTTTTGGTGATGGCGGCGACGGCGTGTTTCGAGGCGGCATAGGCGATGGTGTAGGCGATGCCTTGCAGCGCGGCGGTGGAGGCCGTGTTGACGATATTGCCCTTTGATTTGATCAGGTGGGGGAGCGCGGCCTGGCACATGACGAAGACACTGGTGGTGTTGATGCGCAGGATGCGTTCGAAATCTTCGACGCTGAAATCGAGGCTGGGACCCCATTTGAGCATTCCCGAGACGTTGCACAGCACATCGAGGCCATCGGTGGCGGCGGCTTCGACGAGGGCGCGGCACGAGGCGAAATCGCTCGCGTCGTAGGGGGTGATGCGCGGCAGGCTGGCCATCATGCCAGCGGTTTCGTCAAGGCCGGCGGCGTTGATATCGCCGATCGTCACCCGCGCGCCTTCGGCGGCGAACAGGATAGCGGTGGCGCGGCCAATGCCCGATGCTGCGCCGGTGACCAGCACCGATTTTCCTTCGAATCGCATTATTCGCTCCCCTTTTGCTTTATATGCGTAGTAGCTTGTTCCAAGCGTTACGCAAAGTGTTGATGGGGGTGGAGATGGAGATTGCCGACTTGGCGGCGCGGGTGCAGCAGCTTGAGGATGATCGCGCCATCCGCGATTTGAAGGCGCGATATTTGCGCGCCTGCGATCTGAAAGACCCGGAAGGCGTGCGCGATACGCTGCTGCCCGATGGTGCGGTGATTGCTTATGATGGCTTTCCTGCGTTCGACAATCGCGATGGCTTTGTGGCGATCTATGCCGCGATGGGCTGCCAACCGACGATTTACGACATCCACCATGGCGCCAATGGCATCATCAGCTTTGATGGCCCTGACCGCGCCACCGGGCGCTGGTCGCTGTTTTTCCACAATATCAATCTGGCGACGCGCACGCTCACCCAGATGGGTGTGGAGTATGATGACGTTTATACGCGCCAGAACGGCCGTTGGTGGATCGCCGAAACGCGGACGCGGCGCACCTCGTGCGTGGTGGAGAGCGTCAGCGCGCAAGGCAGCACCACGGTGGTCAGCATGGGCGAGCCGCCGGCGGTGTTTTAGGCCGGCCGCGTTCCCCGGCAAGGGCAGCGACCCCGACGATCCCATTCAGCACGCCGACAATGAGGAACGGTGCCGCCGGGCCGACATGATCAAAGGCCCAGCCGCCGACCGCGCCGATGATCAGGATGCCGATGGCGCCGCAAAAGTTGAACATGCCGATCACGGCGCCGCGTTCGGCTGCGGGTGCGGCCTTGGTGATGAGGGTTTGCGCGCCAAGCACGGCGGAAATCTGGCCGATGCCGAGCAGCGCAAAAAACGGAATGGCGGCGCGGCCGAGCGGATCACCCACGGCACCCATGCCGAGATAGCCGATCGCGCCGAGCAGCATCGCCAAACCGAGCATCCGCAGCCGTGGCAATCGATCGATAAAGGCGATGATCGCAACCGGCCACAGCAGCGCCGCTGACTGGGCGATGACAAAAGGAACCGAACCGGCGGCGATGGCGTCGGATGGCGACATGCCGGCGGCAATCGCGGCCTGTTTGCCCCAGGCGACGGTGAAGATGCCGACAATGGCAAGATCGCCGCGCGCGACAAAGGCAGCGAGATAGGCGATGGCGATTTCGCGGCTGGAACGCGCAGCGGTGACGCCGCGGCCGAGCATCGCCAGCAGGGGCAGGCGCAACGCTGCGGCGGGGACACCTTTTTTGAGGCCGAGGAACAGGATGATGGCGGTCAACACACAAACCACAGCGGCAATCGCGGTGGTGGTTTGCGCCGCCGCCGGGCCCGACAGGCCGGTGGCGACAAGCCGCGCCGGCAACGCGCCCAGCGCCAGCGCCAGCAGCACCACGCCAAGCCCGTTGAGCATGCCGCCGATGGCTGAAAATTTGCCGCGGTCGCGCTCGATGGCATAATCGGCGAGCAAGGTGCCGTACATGCCGGTCGCAGCGCCGGTGCCGACGGCGTAAAGCGCGCGCACCAGGCTGAATTCACCAAGGCTGGTGGCCATCGGAAACAGCAGATAGGCGCTCGCCATGGCGAGGAAACCCGCTGCATAGATGCCACGGCGGCCAAAGCGATCCGACAAGGCACCCAGCGGCCCATAGGCAAGGATCAATATGGCTTCGTTGACGATCGTCAGCGTACCGAGCGCCCGACCCTGACGGGCTTCATCGAGCCCCAGCGTTTCGGTCAGCAGATAAGGAGTGAGGATGGCCATCCCGGTAACGAGGCCGATGGTGGCAAAGGCCCCCCAGTATAATGTCCAGGCGTTGGCGCGCGAGACGCCGGGTTCAAGGCTGATCGGGCCGAGCCGGGCGGCGGGTTGTTCAGCCGACACCTAAGGCTGCGCCCTTGCCACCGGCAGGCGGCGTTCGAGCGCTGCGGCCAGCACCGCGCCCGCTTCGGCCTGCGCCGCGCCGCCGGGGGTGCCGATGTACATCATCGTAGTCGCGCCGCTGGTGAAGCGCCGAATATAAGGTTTTTGCCAATCGGTATCCGCCGGCGGGCCGGCATAGCGCTGATACCCCGGCAGGCCGTTGAACATCAGATAGCTGTGGAGGAACAGCGTATCGGTGTTTTCAGCCAGAAATTCGACGGGCACCGCAATTGCCAGCGCATCGCCACGCTGGCGGGCGCCGGCGAACACTTCGGCGACCGACACCAGCTTGTTGGCCGGATCTTCGACGTCATCACCAAAGGCTTCCTGCGCGACAATGGTGCGGATGCGGCGCCAACCGCGTGATTTCAGCGCGGCGGTCAATTGCGGCGCCAGCAGGCTTGTGGCGCGGCGGGCATTATCGACCCATGAATCGCGCTGCTGCTGGGTGATCGGCAAGCCGTGCAGCGATACGACCAGCGTCGCCGCCGCATCGGGTGTTGGCGGCGCCGGCGCTGTGGCGGCAAGGTGGCGCGCCCATAGCGGTGCATAGGCCGGCATGTCGGCAAGCTGGGGCGCAAACAACAGCCTGGGCGCCGGCTTGCCGCGCCGTTCCGCCCAATCTGTAATCAGGGCATTGAGTTTGGGATAGGCGCCGCGATATTCCTCGAACGCCGAATTGATCGGCAGCGCCGAGCCGATGACGATCGTTTCGACGCCGCTGTCGAGCAGCCGGATTATCGCGGCCCGGCTGTCATGCGGGTTGAAGATATCGTAAAGCACCGTGCCGCCCACCGCCGGGTTGGTGCGCACCCGGGCAAAGGCGCTGGCGACCATCGCCAGCGTCTGGTCGCGTTGTGGCAGGTAACCACCGGGCAGCCGGGCATAATAGATGGCACGCGCCTTGAGCATGGCGCGCTGGGTCGGCCCCGGGGCGCCGCCGGTGCGGCCCTTGTAGACAAAACTGCCGATGTCGCCCGCGGTGCCGGGCGATGGCGCCACCCAATCAACCTGGCCGCGCGCATATTTGGCGGCATAGGATTCGCCATCCCAATCATGGCTGCGGCCATCAAAGCTGATCAGCGTGCGGGGCCGAAACCGCGTCTGGTGATCGGGGCTGGCGGGATCGATCAGCGCGACGCCCGTATCGCGGCCGGCGATGCGGTTGATTGGCCAGGGAATCGCGATTTCAAAAAGCTTGTCGACAAAATTGGCGTAAAACGGCGTTTCGAAACGGCTGGGTTGCAGCAATGCCACCACGATGATGCCGGTGCGCCCGGTGGCGCGGGCATCGGCCGGCTGCGCGGCGATGGTCGCCTCGGCATCCCAGTTGAAGGGCCAGCCTTTGGGTTGGTTCATCATGAAAAAAATGATGACGACCGGGCCGATGCCGGCGATGGCACCGGCCAGGATGGCGCGCCAGCGCCGGCGCAAGGTTTTCAGCATGATCAAGCGTTTGCCGCCGTGTCCAGGCTAGAAACGATAACCGGCGCGCAGGCCGAAGGTGCGCGGGTTCGGCAAATAGGCGAGGATGCTGCGGCCGGGGGCAAAGCCTTCGGGACGGCCGAAATCGATGTTGCGCTGGGCGCTTTCGATGTTGCGGTTGTCGAACAGATTATCGACATAGGCGGTGACCGAAAGGCTGCCGAGATCGATGCCGGCACGCAGGCCGACCCGCCAATAGGAAGGCAGGACGGCGAGGTTCGATTCGTCGGTAAAGCGTTCCGAACGATAGAGCGCATTGGCCGTGAGGAACCAGTTGTCACGGCCGCTGCCGAACGGCTGGCGATATTCGGCGGACATGTTGAGCGCGTGGCGGGGGCTGCGACCGACCTGCTTGCCCGAAAAATCGGCGCAGATGTTGCCGGCTTCGGCGCGGTTCTGGTCCGACGATGTCTGGCCGCGCGGGGTGCCGCAACTTGTGGCGGCACCGGCAGCGCCGGGCGGCGGGCCCTGCACGTAGGAATCGAATTCGGCATGGGTGAAGGCATAGGTCACATCGAGGCGGATATTATCGTGTATCCGCCAGTCGATATCGCCTTCGAAGCCGTAGATCTTGACGCTGCCGGCGTTGACGATGCCGGCGGTGGTGACGACCTGACCGGTGGGCGAGGTGAGGCTGTTTTGCACGCCGATCTGCTGATCGGTATAATCATTGAAATAAGCGGCGAAATTGGCGGTGACGGCGCGATCGAACAGGCTCGATTTCAAGCCGAGTTCATAGGCGTTGACGAATTCGGGGCGATAGCCCTGGCCAGAAAATTCAACGATTTCATTGGTGTTGAAGCCGCCGGGTTTGAAGCCTTTGGCATAGGTTGCATAGATCAGCAGTTCGTCGGTCGGCTTGAATTCGGCCGTTAGACGCGGCGTTACCTTTTCATTTTTGGTCGTGGCGCTTTGCGGGCAGGCGGCGACAACGCCGGGGGGCGGCGTGGTGGCGGGCGCGGCCGGGCTGAAGGTGCTGCCATTGACGAATTGCGGCAGGCAGGCCGGGCGCAGGTTTGACAGGGTTACATCCTGCGATCGGAAGCCGGGCAGGGTGTAGGTGATGCTGTCAAAGTTCCAGCGAACATCGGCAGAAAGCTTGAGCTTGTCGTTCACTTCCCACGCGAGTCCGCCATAAACGCCATAATATTCGGTGTGGCGGGTATTGATGACCGGCAGCGCGAAATTGGGGTTGGGCGCTGTCGAGAGGCGGAAGGGCGGGCCGGCGAGCGGGCTGGTGGGGCTGCGCAGCCAGAATTGCGCGGCATTGACGAGGCTGGCGTCTTCGGTGAAATATTGACCACCGACAAGGACATCGACGCTGCCGAACGATTTGCGGAACCTGATTTCATTGTCGATGGCGCGGTTTTTATAGCGCAGGTCCTGCAGCGCCGAGAGCGACAGGATGAAGCCGGGGCCGGCGGGGAAATTGGAATAATCGCCATCCTGTTGTAGCCGGCTTTCGTTGTCGAGGAACCCGAAGCGATAATCGAGCGAACCCCAATCGGCATTCCAGGCGATGGTGAGCGCGGCGATATCCTGCCGCAGATCGAGGCCGGCGAAGGCCTGACCGGTAAAAGGATCGTTGCCGAGTTGAATATTCGCTTCGCGGGCAGCGATAGGGCCGACGATGGTGCCGCGCGTGCAACTGGCAACGGCCGGCGGGGAAAGGCCGGTCAGGCTGGCGGGGCAAGGGATGGTGGCCGGGGCCCCGGGCGCTGCGGAATAGAGCGCGCCGGGGGCAGGCAGGCGCGTGTTCGCGCCGATGAGCGCCGTTGCCTGTTCGCTGGCACGTTCATCGGAATGCATGTAGCGCGCGACGATTTCAACGTCATCATGTGGTTTGAGCAGCAGCGCGGCGCTGAAGCCTTCGGAACGAAGCGTGCCGACGCGGGCGCCGGTGACCGGGTTTGTGTAGAATCCGTCGCGGTTCTTGATGCCGCCGGAGAGGCGCAGCGCGACCTTGTCATCGATGAGGGGGATGTTGATGGCGCCATCGATGGCCCAGACGCCGCCATTGCCGACTTCGCCGCCGACGCGGCCGCCAAGCTTGAAATCGGGTTTTTTGGTGATGTAGTTGATGGCGCCGCCAAAGGCGTTGCGGCCATAAAGCGTTGCCTGCGGACCTTTGACGACCTCGATCCGTTCAAGATCGAAAAGCGCGGAATTGAGCGACGCGCCGCCGCCAGCGATCGAAAGATTTTCGCCGGAAAGATCCTGGCCATTGAGCAGGATGGCGACGGAAGGCCGGCCGCGTTCAGCCTGCATGCCGCGCAGCGCCGGGCGGGTATCGTTGAGGAAGCCGCCTTGATCGAACGTCAGGCCCGGCGTGTTGCGGGCGACGTCTTCGACCTGGCGCACACCCTCACGCTCGATCATTTCAGCGCCAAAGACGGTGATCGACAGCGGAATATCCTGCACCACCTCGGCGCGTTTGCGCGCCGTCACGATGATCATGTTGCGATCTTCAAAGCCCGGCGCTGGCGCTGCATCGGCGGCCATGACCGGAACCGCGATCAGGCTGGTCGCGGTGAACAATGCGGCTCGGAAAAATGTCCTGGTCATCATGTGTGTTCCCCCCCCTGAGGCGTTCGGCGTGGCGTTCGGCGTGGCATTCGGCGGCTTGCGGCCTGTCCTTGTGCCGTGGGCTGCGTCAAATTCGCTTGATTGAGCGTGTTGGTAGAAAGTCGCTTGAAAGTTGACTGTATGGTCTACATAATGTGTTCAGTTTCCAGAGGCGTCAAGCACAAATGCGACAGAAAGGTTACTGATGGCCGAAGCGGAGACAGTAGTCGCTGTCGCGGCAGCAAAGCGCAGCCCGGTATCGCAACGCGACCGCCGCGCGGCGACCGAGACGGCAATTATCGACGCATTCGAGCGATTATTGGAGCGCGGCGGCATTGCAGCGCTCGGAATCAACGCCTTGGTCAAGGAAGCCAAGGTCGGCAAGAAACAGGTTTATGACTATTTCGGCGGGTTGAATGGTGTTGCTGGCGCCTGGGTACGCAAGTCGGAAGTGTGGCGATCGATCGACGAGATCATCGGTGAGCCCTGGGAGCAATTCCTCGCACGGGCGCCGGCAGCAAAGCTCACGCTGGTCAGTTTGCGCTACGCTGCCAGCCTGCGCAAAAACCCGTTGTTGTGCGAACTTTTGTCGGGTGAATTCGTCAAATCGGATGAAGTGAAATTGGCGGTCGAACATGTCCGCCAGTTGATTCGCGCTGATTTTGAAAAAATTCTGCTTTCAGATGATAGGCTTGGCCACCCTGACATGTTGGCGTTCAACCTGGTTGCCTATGCCTGCGCCTCGTATCTGGGTTTGCGCGCGCATCATCAGCCGATCTTTTTCGGCTTTGATCTGTCGGTAGAAACCAGCTGGATGACCGTGATGGCAATGTTCGAGCGCGTCCTGCATCTCGCCGATCCACAGCGTTTGGGAGTCGAAAGTTGACCGATCAGTCCTTTAAGCCATTCACGCGCGGGGATTTCTTTGTTCCCACGCCGCTGCTCGACCCTGCCGCGCGCTATCCGACCGGGGCGAGCGCGGTCCGTCAGTATGATAGCGATTTCGTCCGCAAGGCCGATGTGGCGACCGGGCGCACCGGGCTGATTTCGGGGCTCGGCATCGGCCCGGACGGGATGTTGCACATCCTCGATCCGCAGGCGCGCGGCCTCGATCTATATGCGCCGACCGGCCGACCGGTGCCGGTGCCGCCGCATCCCGATGCCGGTTTCGGCTCGATCCTGTTCGAAGCGGGCGGCACTTATCTCATGGGCGAGCATCTGTGCGGCGGTCCAGGGCCGTTCGCGGGCCAGGGCCGGGTGATGCGTTTTGCCGCCGATGGCCAGTTGCTCGCCAGCTTTGATACCGAAACGAACGGCGGCGTCAGCGGGTTTCTGGGCGTCACCCATATGGCGTTGTCGTCTGATGGCCAGACGCTTTATCACGTCTCGGAAACCGGCGCGTCGGTCTATGCCCATGATCTGGTTGAAAACCGCCGGCTTGGGGCTTTTTACACCCGCACCGATCCGCCGGGAATGTTGTTCGGGTTGGCGATGCTGCCCGATGGCCGGCTGGCGCTGGCGTTGGGGTCGATGATGCGGTTGCTCGGCAGTGATGGTGTGGCGCATGGCGATATCGCGCTGCCGGCCGGTCGCGGCTGGGCCAATATCGTCGTGCGGCCCGGTGGCAACAGTTTGTTCGTGCTGGATTTTTTCGCCGGGCGTGTGGTTGAATTGACCTTGCCCGGTTTTCGTTTGTTGCGGTTGGTCGATCTTGGCAACCCGCAGGGCATGACATCGCTTGTGGAGGTTCCATGATCATCAACCAATGGTATGTTGCCGCTGAATCAACCGAGGTAACCGCCACGGCGCCACGCAAGGTCAGGATGCTCGGCGCCGATTTCGTGCTGTTTCGCGATGCCGCCGGGGTGGCGAGCTGCCTGTCGGACATCTGCGTGCACCGGGGGGCTTCGCTCGGCATGGGCCGGGTTGAAAAAGGCTGTGTCGAATGTCCCTATCATGGCTGGCAATTCAACGGCGCCGGCGATGTCGTGCGCATCCCGTCGCTGCCCGCCGAACTGACGATTCCCAAGCGGGCGCGGGTCGACAGCTATCCGATTATCGAGCGCTACGGCTGGGTGTGGGTTTTTCTGGGCGATCTGCCCGAGGCACAGCGGCCGCCGCTGCCCGATTTTCCCGAATATGACGATCCGACGAATTGGCGGACGATTCGCGGTGACTTTACCTGGGCCGGCAATTACGCGCGGATCGTCGAAAACGGCCTGGATTTTGCGCATGCGCCGTTCGTCCACCCGAGCTTTGGCGATCGGGATCGCGCCGAAATCCATGATTTCGAAATGGAGCAGGACGAATGGTCGGCCCGGGCCAAGGTCACCTATCTCCCGCCGCTGCCGCGCGGTATCTGGAAATTTGTCCGCAAGGAACGCACCCCGGTCGAGGCGCGGCCAAGTTTTCATATGTCGGGATCGACGATGCGCCTCGATGTGTGGCTGACATCGACGTGGCAGATGGTGATTTTCGACGTCAACACGCCGATTGACGAAAAGACCACGATCACCCGCTGGATCATGGCACGCAGCTTTTTCCGCCAGAAAATGTTCGATGGCGACAGCCGCAAGCGCACCATGAAGATTTTCGAACAGGACAAGGTCATCGTGGAAAAAATCTGCCCCGAGATCGTGCCCAGTGACTTGCGCGAGGAACTGTCGGTCAAATCCGATGGCTTGATGAACGCCTATCGCGCCAAGCGTCGCAGCCTGATCGAACGCGGCTGGGCGATCGATATCGAAGCTTTGCAGCGCGATTTTGAAGGGCGACGGGCGCTGGTAGTGCCATCCCCCGAACGGCGCGCCGCCGAGGGCCGAAATTTCGTGCTCAAGACGCTGCCGCTGGTGCCGGCGCTGGCGGTTGTGGCTGCGGCTGCCGAGTGACCGACGCTGTGGCAAAAACGCCGGCGCCACCCCTGGGCGCGCTGTTCCTGTCGGTGTTCATCGGTCTGATGGGCTTTGGCGTGCTGTTGCCGGTGTTCCCGTTCTGGGGCCGGGCGCTGGGTGCCGATCCGACCATGATAACCATCGCGCTCGGCGCCTATTCGCTCGGCCAGTTCATCGGATCGCCATTCTGGGGCAAAATGTCGGATCGTTACGGCCGGCGCCCGGTGCTGCTGATCAGTCTGGCCGGCGGTGTGGTCAGCTATTTGATCATGGCGCAGGCCAGCAACATCTGGATGCTGGGCGCGGCGCGGCTGTTTGGCGGCCTGATGGCGGGCAACATTGCCGTGGCCTTTGCCTATGTGGGGGACGTCGTTCCCGAAGCGCAACGGCCCAAGGCCATGGGCTTGCTTGGCGCGGCCTTCGGGCTCGGCTTCATCTTTGGCCCGGCGATTGGCGGGCTGGTGGCGGGCGATGCGCCGGGCGCTGTCGAATTTGCCCGTGTTGCCTATGTTTCGGCGGCGATCACGGCGCTGGCGGTGATCGGCGTGTTCATTCAACTGCCCGAAAGCCTGACCCCTGAACGCCGCGCTGCGACGAAAGCCGCCGGCGGCTCCCCGGCAATCGCCACGGTATTGCGCGCCAAGCCCGAGGTGCTAGGCCTGATCCTGCTGGGGCTGCTGGTGATCGGATCGGCGGCCATGATGGAAACGACCTTTGCGTTGTTTGCCGATGACAGGCTGGGGTGGACCCCACGCCAGGTCGGGATGTCGTTCGGGCTGATCGGTACGATTTCTGCCGTTCTGCAAGCCGTGGGGGCAGCACCGCTCGCCAAAAAATTCGGGGCCCACCGGGTCGCGCTGATCGGTATTGCCAGCTATGCGGCCGGATTGACCGGGCTGGGGCTGGCGGTCGGCGGTACGGCGGTGTTGGTGGCGCTGGCGGTGACGGCCATCGGGGTTGGCGTGTTCAATCCGGCGTTTCAAACCCTCGTGGCGTCGACAACCAATGATGACGACCGCGGGATTGTGAACGGGCTGACCCAGGGTGGCTCGGCGATGGGGCGGATCATCGGCCCGGCGATTTCGGGAGCGATGTTCCAGCATATCGGGCCGGCGGCGCCGTTTCTGGCCGGGGCGGCGGCGATGGTGCTGGCGTTTGGGGTGGCGGTGGTGGCGGGCCGCAAGGTCGCGGAACGGCACCCATGATCCGGCAAACCCTGAAATGGCTGGGCGTGTTGCTGCTGGTGGTGCTGGCAGTGGCGGCGGTCGCCTGGGCCGCCAACGCAGCGTATATGCAGCGCTATCTGCGCATGGCCGTTTCGCAGGCGCGGGGCGAATCGCAGCGTGCCGATTGGTATGAACCGGTGGATATCGTTCCGGGTGCGGGCAATCTGGTGCCGCTGGCGGTGGCCACGCAGCGCTCGGTTTCGGACGTGGCGCTGGCCGCCGCCGATGGCTATGCACGGGCGACCAAAAGCCAGGGGTTGCTCGTCTGGCAAGGCGGTAAATTGCAGGCGGCGCATTATTATGGCGGCTTTCAGCGCGACGAACTGATCGCATCAAAATCGATGGCCAAGATGGTCGTCGGCATCGCCATCGGCCGGGCAATAGCGCTGGGCCACATCAAGGGGCTCGATCAGCCGGTTTCGGATTTCATCACCGAATGGCGCGGTACCGACAGGCAAGCCCCGACAATCCGCCAGTTCTTGCAAAATTCGAGCGGAATCAGCCGGTTTTCCTATAATGATTTCAAGCCCTGGTCGCAGACGATGCGCGAATATCTGTCGGACCGCCACGAAGACATACTGATCAGGGAAACCCGCGCCGATTATGTGCCCGGCAGCGAATATGATTATTCGATGATCACCTCCGATGTGCTGGCAATCGTCATCGAGCGGGCGACCGGCAAGCGCTATGCTGATTTTCTGGGCGCCGAATTGCTGGCCCCCATCGGCGCCGCGGGCGGCACCGTCTATGTCAATCGCCCCGGCGGGCTGGCGCATTCGGGTTGCTGCCTGATGTTGCCGGCCGAAACTTTTGTGCGGATCGGCGTGTTGATGGCCCATGACGGGGTATGGGAGGGCAAGCGCCTGCTGCCGGATTACTGGGTGAAAGCCACGGTGACGCCATCGCCGGCCAATCCGAAATGGGGGCTGCACATGTGGATTGGCAGCCCGTGTGTCAAACGCCTGCGCTGGTTCCCGGAGCGCTCGCAGCCGGTTGGCGTGCTGCATTCCGAATGCTATGTCGCTGACGACCTGTTCTTGTTCGACGGTTCGGGCAACCAGGCGATGTGGATTGTCCCGTCGAAGAATCTTGTCGTGCTGCGCTTTGGCCCGCCGCCGACACGGCGACCGGGGTTGCCGGGCGAATTCGACAATAGCCGCCTGCCCAACACCATCATGCGAGGGATGCAATGAAAACGCTTCTGGCTATCACCCTGCTGCTTGCCGCTGTGCCGGCCGCCGCTGAAACATTGGTGGTGAAGGTCATGGGGGCGGGCATGGGGGCGGGTGCTGGCGGGCAGATTGTGGCGGCAGTCTATGCCGTGGCGGATGGATTTTCGGGGTTCGATCTCAAAAAGGCGCTGGCAGTGCAGGCGGTGCCGGTCACTGCCGGCGGTGCCACGCTGACCTTTGCCGGGCTCAAGCCCGGGCGATACGCCGTCTCGGCCTTTCATGATGCCGACAAGGATGGCAAGTTGAAGACCAATTTTATCGGCATGCCAAAGGAAGCGGTGGGCGTGAGCAATAACCCGGGCGGGATGCCGGGCTTTGGCAAATCACAGTTTGCCGTGCCGGCAGCGGCGCCGATCGAGATCAATCTGCGCAAGATCGGGTAAGTCTTTCCTATCACCGGGGTTGGGCGACACCCAGGGCGCTGGCCACCGCTGCTGCCGGCCAGATACCGATGATGCGGCCGTGATAGCTGCTGTCTTCGGCGATGGCCTGCGCTGGTGCACCCAGCCGGAACGGCGCGATTTCAAGGTTGAGAATGCGCGCGCCGCCCGATTTGATATCGGCGTTGAAGCGCGTGGCGGTGTCGCTGGTCAGCAATATCCAGCGGCAGCCGGTGGTCAGCAGGTTGCGTAGCAGCGCACGCGAATCGGCGAATGACAGGTGAAAAATCACTTCGCGGCACAAGATGACATCGGCGGGGGCCAATTTGTCGCTGACGGCATTGGCGACGGCAAAGCGCCGGCTGTCGCTGCCAAAGCGGGCGATATTGGTTTCGATGACGTGCGGCACGATATCGAGCCCGAGATAGGGGCACGGCAGCGCCAGGTGTGACAACCAGTGGAGATCGCCGCAGCCGACATCGAGCAGCGAGGTGGCGCCCAGTTCACGCAGCAGGCCCGGCAGCCGGGCGCGCAGATTGGCGGTGGCTGCGAGCGTTGATCCGGCGCCCGATCCCGGCACATCGGCGCGGCCTTGCGTCCAGATGCCCTGATCGTAAATGCCCTTGAAGCGATCGGCGAGATCACCGGTCAGCCTGGTATCGATGGTTTTGCGCAACCCCAGCCGATACAGGCTGTGGCGGGCAAATTCGCGCGCGCTGCGCAGGGTGACCGAAAGGCCCGGCACCGGGGTTATTTCTGACGGCGGATGAACGCCCGGATATCATTGGACAATTTCACCCGGTCACTATCGTGGACATACATCATGTGGCCCGATTGATAATAGTTGAACTCGACGCGATTGTCGGGAAAGCCGGGGCGGCCAAGGCTGTATTCGGCGGCAAAGAACGGCGTGGCGAAATCATAATAGCCCTGGCCGACAAAGATTTTCATATGGGCATTTTCGCGCAGCGCGCGCGACAGATAGGGGGCAACGGTGATGTACGCCTGTTCGTCGCGGCGGCCGCCCAATTTCCAATCCCATTCGCCGACGCCGCCGATGCTGACATAATCGCGATCGATGCCTTTCAGCGCCAGATCACCGCGGACATAAGCGTTCATGGCAGCGGGATAGGCGGCGTCGATGCCGTAAAAGCTCGGGTCATTATCGGGGCCTTCGCCGGCGCGGTCATAATCGGTGCCGGTGTAGCGCGCATCGAGCCGGCCGATGGTGAGCCCGCGATCGCGCAGCAATTCCTTGTAGAAACGCGTGGCATTGACGCGCAGATTGGCGTTTTCGAGATAGGTTTCCGAAAGCCCGGTAAAGCTGGCGAGCGCCTGGCGGATGGCGACACGTTCGGCTTGCGGCAGTGCCTTGCCCTTCAATAGCGCCGACGCATAGGGGCCAATCGCAAAGGCCCGCGCCGCTTCGACAAAGGCTTCGGTCGTTTGCCCGGCGCCGGCTTTTTTATGATATTGCGCTGCCGCTGCCATGCTCGGGATGAGGATGACATATTGCATCTCATTGCCCTCGGCATCGGATTCGAGGCTGAAATCCATGATCGTCGAGATCAGGATGACCCCATTCAGGCCGACATCATTATATTTGCCCTCCAGTTCGTTGACGACGGCGGCTGATCGCGTCGTGCCATAGCTTTCGCCGCCGAGGAATTTGGGGGCATTCCAGCGACCGTGTTCGGTCAGCCACAGCCGGATGAAGGCGGCGACCGATTTGGCATCGGCGGTGACACCCCAGAAAATCTTTGGATCCGTCTTGCCGAGCGCGTGCGAAAATCCGGTGCCGACGGGGTCGATGAACACCAGATCGGTGACATCGAGCAGCGATTCGGGGTTGTCGGTGATCGGATAGGGCGGCGCGCCGTCATCCTTGGCATCGGGGATGTTGACGCGCTTGGGGCCAAACGCCCCCATGTGCAGCCAGAGCGAGCCCGAGCCGGGGCCGCCGTTGAACAGAAAGGTGATCGGCCGGTTGGGCTCGGGACTGTCCTTCAGATAGGTCGTCGAAAAAATCGCGGCGTTGGGCTTGCCGTCCTTGTCCTTCAGACAGGTTTCGCCGGCGATGGCGGTATAGCTGATGGCGCTGCCGCCGAAATTGCCCTTGTGTCTGGTAACCGCGCGCACCGGCGCCGGGATGGCTTCATCGGCGGCGGCTTTGGGCTTTTCGGCCTCCTGCGCGGCGAGCGGCAGGCTGGTGGTGAGGAGCAGGGCGGCAAAAGCGGTGCGGATCATCATGGCGGCGACACTAGCGCGGCGAACGACCGGGGCAAGCGTATTGCGCGCGCCGTAGCGACGCCTGCAAGGCGATCATGGACGAAAATCTTCCCCTCTCCCGCCTGCGGGAGAGGCGACTCGCCCGCTTGGGCGAGCGGGTGAGGGTGTTTTCTTGTATCGGCACCGGGCCACACCCTCACCCGGCGCGCCTGCGACGGAGGTCGCCTTCGCGACGCCGCGCGTCTCGCCTCTCCCGCAGGCGGGAGAGGGGTAGAGTTTCACGCGCTGTTCGACAGTTGTTTCTCGACCTCGGCGATGTAATCGCGGCGTAGCGGCAGCGTATCGCGGCGCTTGGTCAACTGGATCTGCACATTCATATGGCCGTCGTTGTTGAACGCACTCATGGCGGCGGCGAGATAGAACATCCACATCCGGTAGAAGCGTTCGTCATACAGCGCGACGATTTCGGCCTTGCGGGCTTCGCAGCGGTCATACCAATGGCGGATGGTATGGGCATAATGCAGGCGCAGGATTTCGATATCGGTGATCCACAGCCAGGCCTTTTCGACCGCGGGCACGATCTGCGACAGCGCCGGGGAATAGCCGCCGGGAAAGATGTATTTTGCCGTCCAGGGGTCGGTGGCGCCGGGGCCATCGGCGCGGGCGATGCTGTGGATCAGCGCGACGCCATCGGTTTTCAATAGCGCTTCGACCGTTTGGAAGAACTGGTTGAAATGCGGCAGGCCGACATGTTCGAACATGCCGACCGAAACGATGCGGTCGAAATGCCCGGCGTAGCGCTCGGGCAGGGCGCGATAATCGATCAGCTCGAACTTGACCTTGTCAGCGATACCCTGGCGTTCGGCTTCGGCGCGAGCGTATTTCAGTTGCTCTTCCGAAAGGGTGACGCCCAGCACCTCGGCGCCCGATACCTTGTGGATATAGCGCGCCATGCCGCCCCAGCCGCAGCCGATATCGAGGACGCGTTGCCCGGGCCGAAGGTCGAGCTTGGCCGCGATATGCGCCAGCTTGGCTTCTTGCGCGGCTTCCAGCGACATGTCCGCGTCATCGAAATAGGCGCAGCTATATTGGCGGTGCGGATCGAGAAACAGATCATACAGCCGGTCATCAAGGTCGTAATGATGCGCGACATTGCGTTTTGATCGGCGGGCAAAATTGATCTGGTCGATTTTCGCGGCAATGCTCGCCTGACGCCACAGCGCAAAGCGCACCGGATTATCGCGCTGCCAGCGCAGGTTCCAGGTGACAAGATCGACAAGCTGGCGGACATCGCCCTTTTCGATGATCAGCCGCCCGTCCATAAAGGCTTCACCGGCGCCCAGCGCGGGATTTATGGCGGTGGCGCGCGCGGCCGCCGCCGTCGTGAAGCGCACGGTAACCGGCGGCTTTTCCGGGTTGGGTGTGCCATAGACATGCGACTTGCCGGTGGCATCGATGACAGTCAATTCGCCATCGCGAATCATCTTGCGGAACAATCGGTCGAGCAGGAACATCACTTGCGTGTAACGCTCCGTAACGCCATGCGCCAGTCTTGGTATCGGTAGTTCGCCGCGATGGTGTGCTATTGGCGTGTGCTGAAGCTGCCGCCGGTACGAAAAAGGCCCGCCGTGGCAATCACGGCGGGCCCTGTTTCAGCCAAGATCAAATAATCAGATCTTGTCGCCGGCGGCGCCTTCGATGTCGCCCTTGATATGCTGGGCTTCGCCCTTGCGTTCTTGCAGAATACCCTTGGCGCGCAGCTTTTCGTCGCCGACAAGCTTGCCGACACCTTGTTTGACGTTGCCGGCGGCTTCGTTGGTTGCGCCTTTGACCTTATCGGTGAACTCACCCATTTCAAATCTCCTGCTATGTTCGCGCCTGTATGGCTGCGATATTCGGGAAACGACTTGATCGGCATTTGGTTCCCGAAAGATAGTCAAAAAAATCGGCGCGTGACGGTGTTCAATCAACCCATTCCGCTTCTTTTTCGGCGGCGCGGCGGTCGAGCTCGGCGCGGGTGATCTTTTCACTCGATGATTTCAACTGGCCACACGCCGCCATGATATCGCGGCCGCGCGGCCGGCGCACCGGCGCTGAAATGCCGGCGTTAAAGATGATATCGCTGAACCGCGAGACCCGTTCGGGGGTGGAGGTTTCGTAAATCGAGCCCGGCCAGGGGTTGAAGGGAATGAGGTTGACCTTGGCCGGCAGATCATATTTGCGGATCAGGCGGACGAGTTCGCGGGCATCGGCGTCGCTGTCATTCTTGTCCTTGAGCATCACATATTCAAAGGTGATGCGCCGGGCATTATTGGCGCCGGGATAGGCGGCGCAGGCGGCAAGCAGTTCCTCGATGCCGTATTTCTTGTTGATCGGCACGATCTCGTCGCGGATTTCCTTGGTGACGGCGTGGAGCGAGACGGCGAGATTGACGCCGATTTCACTGCCGGCGCGCGCCATCATCGGCACGACGCCCGAAGTGCTCAGCGTGATCCGGCGCTTTGACAGGCCGAGCCCTTCGCCATCCATGACGATGGCCAGCGCATCGCGGACATTGTCGAAATTATACAAGGGTTCGCCCATGCCCATCATGACGATGTTGGTGAGCATGCGGCCCTGCGAGGTATAGTTGCTGCCGGGTTGGTTCTGGCCGGGAATCCACGCCGGGCCATCATCATCGTCATCATTATCGTCGCTATCGGGGAGCGCCGGCAGGCTGGCGGTGCCGTTGGGCCATTCGCCCAGCGCATCGCGCGCCAGCATGACCTGGCCGACGATTTCGGCGGGCGTCAGGTTGCGCACCAGCTTCATCGTGCCGGTGAAGCAGAAGCGGCAATTAAGGGTGCAGCCGATCTGCGATGAAACACACAGCGTGCCGCGATAGGCATCGGGAATGAAAACGCATTCGGCTTCCTCGCCATCATCGAAGCGCAACAGCCATTTGCGCGTGCCATCGGTGGAAACCTGGGCGGTGACGATTTCGGGGCGGCCGACAACGAAATGCTGATCAAGCAGCTCGCGGGTGTCCTTGGCGATATTGGCGAACGCTGCAATTTCGGTGGCGCCGCGCTGGTAAATCCAGTTCCACACCTGCTGGCCGCGCATCTTGGCTTGTTTTTCGGGGATGCCGGCCTCGATCAGGGCGTCGCGCAATTGTGCCTTTGACAGCCCGAGCAACGCACGCTTGCCATCGGCGCGCGGCGGCGCCGGTTTGCGGGGGACGGGTTTGGGGTCGACAAGGCCGGGAATCTGCATCCGGGGCCTATACGGGGAGAGCGGGGCAGAAGAAAGGCGGGCGATAGCCGCTTGCATTGCCAGCGGACTTGCCCGTTTGTACGCGGCAATCGCAGCAAAGGACGGTGACAATGGATATCGGCAAGCTTTTTTCGCTCGAAGGCCGGGTGGCGTTGGTTACCGGCGGCTCCAAAAATCTTGGCCGCAGCATCGTCGAAGGCTTTTTGGCGCAGGGCGCGACCGTCTATATCTCGTCGCGAAAGGCCGGCATCTGCGATGCAACCGCGGCCGAGCTGGGGCCACGCTGCCATTCATTGCCGATGGATGTGTCAACGGTGGAAGGCTGCAAGGCGCTGGCGGCCGCTTTTGCAATGCGCGAGCCCAAGCTTGATATTCTGGTCAATAATGCCGGTGCCGCCTGGGGGGCCGCATTTGAGGAATTTCCCGAATCCGGCTGGGACAAGGTGCTCAATCTCAATCTGAAATCGCCGTTTTTCCTGACCCAGGCGCTGCACAGCCAGTTGCAGGCGGCGGCGTCACCGGCGCAACCGGCCAAGGTCATCATGATCACCTCGATCGACGGCATCCGGCTCAACCCGCAGGAAACCTACAGCTATCATGCCTCCAAATCGGGGCTGATCTACCTGACCCGGCGCATGGCGGCGCGGCTGGTGAAGGATCATATCAATGTGACATCAATCGCACCCGGGGCGTTCGCTTCGGATATGAACACCATCGCCCGCGACCATGGCGAGGCGCTTTCCGCCCATATCCCCAGCAAGCGCATCGGCATCGCCGAAGACCTTGCCGGCGCTGCGATTTTCCTTGCCAGCAATGCTGGAAACTATGTCGTGGGGGAAACCATCGCGGTTGATGGCGGTGTGGCGCTCGCCAACGCCTGACCTGGAAATGCCGTGCTGCGTGCGGTTCGGGCCCGCACGCAGCTTGGCGACTCACATGGCCGAAATGCCGCCATCGACATACAGCCCGTGCCCGGTCACCATCTTGGCTTCATCCGACGCAAGATAGACCGCCGCCCACGCCACATCATCGGGCTCGCCGACCACACCCAATGGGATTTGCCGGCCAAGTTTGGCAAGGCCTTCCTCGCGGCCGAGCGCGCCCGTCAGATTGTCGAGGATCGGCGTGTCGATGAACACCGGGTGGATGCTGTTGCAGGTGATCGAATAACGTTGCTTGGCGCAATGCAGCGCCACCGATTTGGTCAAATGGCGGACCCCGGCCTTGGCGCTGTTATAGGCAGCGCTGTTGTGCCCGGCGATAACGCCGGCAATCGATGATATATTGACGATCGAGCCGCGCACGCCGGTATCGCGCACGGTGCGCGCCATCAACGGCAGCGCCAGCTTGCAGCCCAGAAAGACGCTGTCGAGATCGATGCTGTGCACCCGTCGCCAGTCTTCAAGACTTGTCGCCTCGACATTGCTTCCCGCCGCGATCCCGGCGTTGTTGACCAGAATGTGCAGCCCGCCAAAGCGTTGCTCGGCGAAAGCGATGGCGGCCTCCCAAGCATCGGGGCTGGTCACATCATGGCCGATGCTGGCGGCGTTTTCGCCGATTGCGGCTGCCTGCGCCGCAGCGCCGGCGATGTTGATGTCTGTCAGTACGACGCGCGCGCCTTCAGCGACGAATCTATGCGCCATCGCGGCCCCCAGCCGCTGCGCTGCGCCGGTAATCAGGGCAATCTTGCCTGCCAGTCGATTCATCCGTAACGCCCTTGTTGTTGCAGTGCACAATATTCGCTCGGCCCGAACCGAACGACCGACGTTACCATGGCGCTCTGCGTACCAACCGGCAAGTCGGGCCACGTGTGACGTTGTTGCAACACTTGCGCGGCTTATTGCCTTTGACCGCTTGGTGACTGTTGGCCGGGTGTCACGGTTGCAGTAACACCTGTGCAAATTCGCAGGTAAATTCCTGCTGCCTTGGGGAGAAGACATGAAGAGCATCTGGTTGGCTTCGGTTGCCGCGCTGGTCGCACCGATGATTGTGGCGCCCGGCGTCGCTTTTGCCCAGACCGCTGCCGTCGAAACGGCGGACGCCAACGAGATCATCGTTACCGCCACGCGCCGCAGCGAGAAACTGTCCGATGTGGCGATCGCGGTCACCGCAGTTTCGGCCGAACAGCTGCAAAATTCGGGCGGCACCGATATCCGCCAGCTCAACCAGCTCGCCCCATCGCTGCTGGTGTCATCGGCGACCAATGAATCGAACGGTGCCGCGCGTATCCGCGGGGTCGGGACCGTTGGTGAAAACCCCGGGCTGGAATCCTCGGTCGCGGTGTTCATCGATGGCGTCTACCGCAGCCGCACCGGGGTCGGCCTGACCGATCTGGGTCCGCTCGAAGGCATTGAAGTGCTGCGCGGGCCGCAGGGCACGTTGTTTGGCCGCAACGCCTCGGCGGGTTTGCTCAACATCACCACCGCAAAGCCCAAGTTCGAATTCGGTGGAGCCGGTGAAGCCACTTATGGCAATTTCAACAATATCCGCGTCATGGCCAGCCTGACCGGGCCGCTGCTGGGTGACAAGGTCGCGTTTCGCCTCGACGGGCTGTATAACAAGCGCGATGGCTTTGTGACCGATACGGTTTCGGGGCGTGACATCAACAATCGCGATCGCTTCCTGGTCCGCGGTCAGTTGCTCATCAATCCGACTGAAGACCTCAACATCCGGCTTATCGCCGATTACAATCAGAAGAACGAAGAATGCTGCGCCGCAGCCATCCTGGCGCCGCTGCAGAATTTGGCGCGCGATGCCAGCGGCAATGTCGTGTCGTCGCCAAACAGCATCGCTGGCCTCGTGCGCAGCCTTGGCGGCGTTTACAATGTCCCCACCGATGGCAAGAAATATGCCTATCTGACCGCGCTGACCCCGGGTGTCGGCTATGGCCAGCGCACGCGTGATTGGGGCGTTTCGGCCGAAGCCAATTGGGATCTGGGCGCCGGCACGCTGACCTCGATCACCGGCTATCGCGAATTCAAGAACCAGTCTGGCCAGGATGCCGATTTCAACCGCATCGATCTTTTGAAGCGCACCGATCAGAACCGCAAGTTCCAGACGTTCAGCCAGGAACTGCGCTTCCAGGGCGTTACCCTCAACGATCGCCTCGATTATCTGATCGGCGGCTATTATTCGCACGAAACGCTGCGCACCGATGACGATCTGAAATATGGTGCCGATTTCGAAAACTATTACAACGCCCAGTTCGCCGGGTTCAACGCGGCGTTTGGCGCGGCCAACACCGGCCGATTCCTCACCAACTATGCCAATGCCATCGGCTTTACGCCGACGGGGCCCAGCCTGCTCAACAACACCGGCATCGTGCAGGGCGGCTTTTTCAGACAGACCAGCCGCAACTATGCGTTTTTCACGCATAACGTCATCAGCATCATCCCCGACAAGGTGCTGCTGACTCTTGGTATGCGTTACACCAACGAGCAAAAAGACCTGCAGAGCGAGTTCCGGTCTGATAATAATTTCTGCGGTGCCTTGCGGCGTTTCTCGGGCACGCTGTCGCCCACGCTTGCCTCACTGCGGCCCACCGTGACGTCGGTCGCCTGCATCATCAACAACACGCCCGGCGTGAACTTCACGCAAGGCCTCGCGGGTACGCAGCGCAAGGAAGATGAATTCACCGGCACCGCCGTGCTGTCGGTCAAGCCGATCGACGAAGTGCTGATTTATGGTAGCTATTCGCGCGGCTACAAGGCTGGCGGCTTCAACCTCGATACGTCGGCGCTGAGCGCAGCGGCACCATCGCCGTTCAACCTGCAATTCGCTCAGGAAATCGTCAACGCCTTCGAACTTGGTGCGAAGCTCGATCTGCGCGAGTTCAAGCTCAACGCGGCGCTATTCTATCAGAAGTTCGATGATTTCCAGCTCAACACCTTCAATGGCGTCAACTTCGAAGTCAGCAACATCGAAGGTTGCGCCGATGATCTGGGCGGCCGCGACCGCGATCTGATCGCCGGCAATTCGGCCTGCGCCGGCAAGCGCAAGGCCGGACTGGTCTCCAAGGGGCTCGAACTCGAAGCCGCTTTGTACCCGGTTGAAAACTTCTCCATCAATGCGGGTTTCACCTATACAGATACGCGCTACGCCAAGAACTTGACCGGCCTCAACGGCGCATCGCTGGCGCCGACCTTGTTCCAGTTGCCGGGCCAGTTCCTGTCGAACTCGTCGCAATATGTCGTCACCGGCGCTGTTGCCTGGACTCCGCAGATCAGCGACACCATGTCGGCGCTGGCCTATTTCGACTTCCGCTACACGTCGGAGTTCAACACCGGCTCCGATCTTGATGCCGAAAAGCGTCAGCCCGGCTTTGTCGTCGCCAATGCCCGCGTCGGCCTTTATGGCAAAGACAAGAAATGGGGCATCGAACTCTGGGGCCAGAACGTCTTCAACACGCTCTATCAACAGGTTGCAGCCGATGCGCCGTTGCAGGGCAGCGGCACGTTCAACGCTGTGGCACGCGGTCTGTCCGCATCGGCTAGCCAGGTGTTCATCACCTTCCCCGCCGAACCGCGGACCTATGGTGTGACCGTGCGGACGAAGTTCTAAGCGAAGCGCCGCGCGCGCGTAGCGCAAGCCACGCGCCGACAGGCGCAAGTTCGGCCAGCGAGGCGGTCAGCCTCGCTGGCCGAACTCGTCTGACGCCAGCATGGGCTTTGCCCATGCGCTTGCTTGCTTGATTTCCAAGACTTCAGCGACGTTGAGCGTCTGCCAGCCAGAGGTGAGGCTTCGCACCCCAAACGCGTGTCATGCCAGCGAAGGCTGGCATCCAGCATGGTCATCGGCGTTGATTTTGTTTTCCCAAGCGCTCTGGATGCCAGCCTTCGCTGGCATGACCCGCTCAAATCGCGCTCAGCTGACGCTGGCTTTTGCCTTGTGCATCGCGCCGGCTACTTCGGGCGGCATGTATTTTTCATCATGCTTGGCCAATATCGTCTCGGCAGTGAACACGCCCGATGCCGGGTTGATCTTGCCTTCGGCGATCACGCCCTGACCCTCGCGAAACAGGTCGGGCAAAATCCCGGTATAGCGGACCGGCAGCGTGTTGAGATTGTCGGTGACGACGAAAGAAACGGTTTCGCCCTGCTTCACCAGCGAACCCTTTTCGACCATGCCGCCGAGGCGGATCGCTTCGAGCGGTGGCGCCTTGCCGGCAAGATCGGACGGCGCGTAGAAATAGGTCGCCTTGTCGCCTAGTGTCGAGAACGCCAAGGCGCCGGCACCGCCCAGCGCCGCCATGGCGCCGATGACGAGATAGAGCCGCTGGGTTTTGGCTTTCAGCTTCATTTGCGTTTCAAATCCTCGGCGCGTTTTTCAGCGGCGCGCATCGCCGTCCAGGCCCAGACCAGGAGCGCCACCATCCCGCCAATGGTCAGGATATAGGAAGGCCAGATATAGGATGCCCATAGGTCGGGGCGAGCGACCACAGCTTCGATCATGCGACGGCCTCCGCGAGCCGACGCGACCGGGCCTCGACGCGCTGTTCAGCCAACATGGCGCGCATCCGCATCAGCACGATCGCGGCGAAAAGGAAGGTGAAACCGGCGACCGAAACCAGCAACGGCGTGAGAATTTCCGGCGCCATCGCCGATTTGCCGGCGAGCACATTGATGCTCGAGCCCTGGTGCAACGTGTTCCACCATTCGACCGAATATTTGATGATCGGCAAGTTGATCGCGCCGATCAGCGCCAGAATCGCGGCGCCCTTGCGCTCGCCACCCTGCTCGCCTTCGGAGGCCGACAACGCCATATAGCCGAGATAAAGGAACAGCAGCACCAGCATCGAGGTCAGCCGCGCATCCCACACCCAATAGGTGCCCCAGGTCGGCTTGCCCCACAGCGACCCCGACATCAGGCAGATGGCGGTGAACGCCGCCCCCACCGGCGCAATGGCGCGTGCGGCGATGGTGGCGAGCGGGTGCCGCCAGATCAGCGCGGTGGCGGACGCAATCGCCAGCCCGAGATAGCCGCCCGAACCCAGCCAGGCGGCCGGCACATGGACATACATGATCCGCACGCTTTCACCCTGCTGGTAATCCGGCGGGCTGGCGAACAGGCCGATATACATGCCGGCGATGGTCAGCATCAGCCCGAGCGCCAGCGTGATCGGCATTGCCCAGCGGGCAATACGCAAAAAGCGTGCGGGGTTGGCGAACCTGTGCATTTCTGCCTCTTTAGCACAGAAGGCCGGCGGTGAAAGAGGGTGCGGCAGTCGCATCACCGGACCATCTGAACTATCATTGCTTTTTCGTAATGTTGGCGCTAGCCCGCCATGATCAGCATCACCGGAGTTTTCAATGTTGCGCTTGCTGTCCTTTTTTGCCGCCTCTGGTCTGGCGATTGCCAATCTCACCCCGGCGTTTGGCCAAAGCGTCGCTCCAGGCGTTCCCGTCACGGCGCAACGCGCGCTGCCGCCAACGCCGCGCGCTTGGAACCTGGTCGTTGGTTTTGCGCCCGTTGTCGCCCCGGCTTGGCAAGGCAGTCGCGATTATGCGCTCTCGATCTTTCCCGATCTGCGGCTGAACTACCGCGATTCCGTGTTCTTTTCGGTTCCCGACGGCCTTGGCTGGAACGTCATCAACCGCGACGGAGTCAAACTCGGGCCGCTGCTCAAAACCCGCTTTGGCCGCCGTGAAAATACTGGTGGTTCGCCGTTCCTTATCACCGGCGGCAGTAACGCATTGCGCGGGATGGGGGACATCGGCCTGGCGGGAGAAGCCGGCGCGTTCGCGCAAATTGGCTTTGGTGGCCGCAAAGGGCGGCTGCGCGCCGAAGTGCGCCAAGGTTTTGGCGGCCATGAAGGCCTTGTCGCCGACGTCACAGCCGGATGGAGTGATCGTTTTGGCCCGGCGACGGCGCCATGGCTTTGGTCGGCTGGCCTGCGCAGCACTTTTGCCGGCGCCGATTATGTGCAGACCTATTTTGGTGTGACTCCAAGTCAGGCACGCGCGACCGGTCTTGCTCCCTTTCGTTCAGGTTCGGGGCTGGTATCGACCGGTGCCAATGCGTCATTGACCCGGCCACTGGGCCTGGCCGGCCGTTACGGCGCGCTAACGCTGTTTACCGGTTATGATCGGCTTGCCGATGCGGCAACCGATTCGTCGTTGATCCGCGATCGCGGCCGCCGTGACCAGTTTTCGGTTGGGCTGAGCTACGGTTACCGCTTCAGCTGGGATTGACCGCTGCGCTGTAACCAAAAACCCGCTCTCGCTGAGCTTGTCGAAGCGCGTTGCTGGCGCTTCGACAAGCTCGGCAACAGCGGATTGGCAATACCGGGTCTAGCGGACTGCAATCGAGCCTAACGCGGCGCGATCACCATCAACATCTGTCGGCCTTCCATCTTTGGCGTCTGCTCGACCTTGGCATATTCGGCCGAATCGTCGCGCACCCGCTCCAGCAGCGCCAGACCGAGTTCACCATGCGAAAGCTCGCGGCCGCGGAAACGCAGCGTCAGTTTTACCTTGTCGCCTTCCTCGATGAAGCGCTGAACCGCCTTCATCTTGGTTTCATAATCATGGTCGTCGATGTTCGGACGCATCTTGATCTCCTTGATCTCCTGCGTCTTCTGGTTCTTGCGGGCGGCGGCGGCCTTTTTCTGGGCTTCGTATTTGAACTTGCCGACATCAAGGATCTTGCACACCGGCGGATCGGCGCCGGGCGACACTTCGACAAGGTTGAGCCCCACTTCATGTGCCGTGGCAATGGCTTCCTTGGTGTAGAGCACACCCAGATTTTCCCCATCCTGGTCGATGACGCGGACCTTGGGAACGGTGATGAATTCGTCGTAACGCGGGCCGTTCATCGGCGCGGGGGCGTTCATCATGCGGCGCGGGGGGGTCGGTATGGCACTGTCTCCTGACGTATTGATGGCTGCTTCTTAGCGCCGAATGGCGATAACCGCAAAGGGGGGCGTGGCAATTTCGCCGCGCTGGCGCAAACGGGGCACAGCCATTGCCGGCTCCGGCGCTTATTCGGTCGGCATGCCGCCATCACGATAGCGTTTTTCGAGGAACTTGCCCTGCACCAGCACGGCATCACGATCCGCAGCCGACAGCGCATCGGAGGCGCGCGCCAGTTCGGTTTCGACGATCTTGAGTCCCTCGATCAGCGTGGTTTCGATGGTGTTGCCATCGCTGTCGATAGTGCGGCCGCGCTGTTCGATCGGCACACGAGTATAGCGTTCAACCAGGTCGGGCAGGTGCTTGCCGAGCAATCGCGCCAGATCCTGCGCAATCGGATCGGTGGGCGGCACGCGGCTCAACTGGGTTTCCAGCGTAGCGAGCAGCGCGCCGATGGCATCGATCTGCGGTGATGCCTTGGCCGGCAGGCGCTGGCGATACAGCCAGGCTTCGGTTGCCGCCGGCATCGCGGTAGCGCTGGCTTCGGCCAGATCGCGCGGTTGTGGTTCATTCCTGTTCCACACCCCGGCCATGACCATGCCAACGAGCCCAAGCAGCACGGCGAGGATGAGCCCGGTGGTGCCGATGGGGCCGATAATCAGCCCCCAAAGCAGCAGGCTGCCAATGATTGTGCCACCAACCAGCCCGGCGCGTTTCAGCCGCCGGCCGGCATTTTCGGCCGCCATCTGCCGCCGCCGGGCGCGACCGCGCCGCGCGACGTCCGCCAGGTTCATGCGATGCAGGCGCTCATCGTTGCGCGCCACGATTTCATCGGCGTCGGCCATCAGCTCACCACGTCGATGGCGGGCAGCGCGCCACGATTTTCGAGCGCACCTTCGGCCTGGCCCTGGGCGCGCGCCACATAGGCGCGACTCTTGTCGACTTCGATCGACAGCGTATCGACCGTGGTCTTCATCGATTCGAGCGCTTTCACCTTGAATGTGTCGATGGCATCCATGGTCTGATAGATGTTCTGGAAGGCGCGTTGCAGCGTTTCAACGGGGATAGTGCTGCTCGCGGCGCCTTCATGGATGGCAATCGACTGGGTCTTGAGCAATTCACCGGTGCGGTCGATGATGCCGGCCGTGGTGCTGTTGAGCGCCTGCACCTGTTCGAGCACCAGTTTTTGCCCGGTCATCGCTTCGGCAACGGTGATCGCGGTGCGCAACGCCGCCACGGTCGTCGTCGCGGCGCGGTCGACGCCCTTCATCCGCTCGACATTGTTCTTCTTGACCAGATCGAGCGCCAGATAACCCTGGACGCTGACGGCAAGCTGGGTGAGCAGATCGGTGGTGCGCTGGCGGACGTAAAACAGCGCCGATTCGCGGATCGCCTTGGATTTGGCCGGGTCGACATATTCAAGTTCGAGGGCTTTCGCCTCAAGCTTTTCATCGAACATCTTCGATGCCTGGACCATCTGTTCGAGCTTGCCCATCGATTCCCACAGCTTCTGCCGCTCCTGATCGATGGCGATATTATCCTTGAGCAGATAATCCTTGCCGTCTTTCAGCCGCTCGAGGATCGCCGAGATATTGGTCTGCGAGGATTTGTAGCTGTCGAAATAGCCGCGCAGCTTGTCACCGCCAAAGGGGATGAGGCCAAACAGTTTTTTCTTCGATGTCAGCGCCTTGCCGCTCGGGTCAAGGTCTTCGATAGTGGCGCGCAGCGCGGTCAGATCGGCGCCGATGCCGGTATCCTTGTCGATGGCGCGGGTCGGCCTATCGAGAAAGCGGTTCGATTGCCCGGCGGCTTCGGCGATCTGCGGCGCGCCAAGGTTGATGAGCTGATCGACGCGCTTGCCGAATTCGGGGCTGGCGGCATCTTCGGCAACGAGTTTGGAAACGAAATCATCGACCTGTGCCTGCAGCTTTGCGACGGTATCGGGTTTTAGCGGCACCAGTCCGGCGGCGGCACTGGGCGCGACCACATTGATTGCCACAGGTGCATCAAGCTTGATCACGGTTTCGTTACTCGGGGTCGTCGCCATCATTTTCCTTCCACGTCGCGAACCCTCTTGTAGCAGGCTTAAGCGGCTTCCTCCACTGTGTTAGGATTGTGGGACGCTTTATCAAGACCCCGGCCGGTATCGGTATGTTGTTTTTTCGGTTCGGCAAGGCAAACGCTGACCATCTGCTCAGTCAATTCGCAGGCGCCGGCGGTGGTGAGAAAGGCAATATCCGCGGCATCGCGGCCATGGGCGATGCGCACCATGCCGGCAATGGGGGCCAACCGTGTCGGATCAACGAGCCACCAGCCGCCATCGAGAAACACTTCGAAAACGGCATGAAAATCAGGCGGATCGAGCCCGAGCGCATAGGCCGCAACGGCGCGCGCCGGGATGCCGGCGGCGCGGCACAGCGTGAGGCCGAGATGGGTGAAATCACGGCACACCCCGGCGCGATCGATGAAGGTGTCGGCGGCGTTGGTAGTGCCGGTGGAAACGCCCGGGACATAATCGACATTGGTGTGCAGCCAATCGAGAATCGCCAGCGCCCGCGCGCCGCCGGGGGCGATATGGCCGAATTCGCGTTGCGCAAAGCGCAGGAACTGATCGACCGGGCAATAGCGGCTGGGCAACAGATAGGGCAGCACCTCGACCGGCAGTTGCGACCAGGGCGCCACCTGGACCTGGGCCGGCAACTCAAGCCGCGGCGCCAGCCGGATGATTGCCGAATAATCGATGGTCACCGCGCCGGTGAGGGAGCCACGCAACAAGCGCCCGCCGGTAACGGGATCGACCGATTCGGCCAGCCGCGTGCCGTGTGACAGGGTCAGCGTTTCGCTCTCGATGGTCTGGCCAGCGGCATGCGCCGCGAGCACGACGCCAATGGCCTCAGTGGGTTGCGCGAAATAATAGGCAAGGCGAGACTGAACCTGAACGCGCAAGCGCTGGACTCCTGACAGAGGTGTGAATCGCAAACGTGCGAGCAGGCAGCTTGTTTCGCATGAATGCGATGAAATGCGCGTGAATTTTTGATGCGGCGCAACATTTTTCGACAGGCCAGATCGCGACGGCACCGCGGCGTCCCCTCTGCCGCAAGCGGGAGAGCAGCTGCCGAGGCTTCAACTTGGGTTGATCAACCCCGAAACCGTATCGTGAAAGCGCTTCACCCCCTGTTCCAGCCCGCCGAGCAGGACATGGTCGACCGCGCCGGATTGAAGGCCTTGCTGGCCGAGGGCGGCGGCGCGGAAATCTTCGCCGGCGAAGACGCCCTGGTCGAGAAGTTTCCAGCTTTTCGCCCAATGCGCTTCGGCCTTTGGCGTGGCGGGGGCGGCGGGGATGAGCATGAAATCTTCAACGATCGTGCGATCAACGGCGCGCGGCATCAGCGTCATGATGTTGATGTAATCGGGCGAGGCGACGATCACCACGGCGGGCAGCAGCGTATAGGCAAAGGTCATGGTGCGGCGCAGTTCGGCCATGTTCGACACATCGAGCCCGGCCTCGAGTGCCGTCAGCCTTGCGACGAGCGAGCGGCTGTGCGGGCCAATGAGATCGCCATTTGTGACGCCATCCTGGAAAAACGGCGCGATCGTTGCGGCGTGGAGGCGGACGACATGATAGCTTTCGCTGAAGGCGTCGATGATCAGCTTCCAGTTTGCTGCGACATCATGGCTGGCGCGGGCGTAAAGATGTTGCCCGCCGAAATCGAGTGCATCGAAATCGGCCGCCAATGGCCCTGTGGCGAGGCTGAAATCATAGTCCCGCGTGCGGTCGAGCCCGGCCCAGATCAGCCCGCCGGCCTCGACGCTGGGCATTTCGACCAGCCCGCGCGTCGTCTTGTCGAGCCCGGGGAAGGTTTCGGCGCGCGGCAGGCCCTTCAGCCGGCCATCAAGGGCATAGCTCCAGGCGTGATAGGGGCAAACCAGCGCCGGGCCATGGGCGACGGCGCAATCTTCGACCAGCCGCGTGCCGCGATGCCGGCAGACGTTCATGAACACCCGCACGGCGCCCTGGCCATCGCGGGTGATGAGCAGCGGCACGCCGAAACTGTCGTGCGTCACGCTGCTGTTGCGATCGGGCAGCAGCGCCGAGGGGCCGAGCACGACCGGCAGGGTGCGGAAAAGCCGATCCTGTTCGCGGGCGAAATTATCGGGGCACGTGTAGAGGCTGGCCGGCAGGCGCGACAGTTGCGCCGGTGGCTTGGCGCTGGCGACGCTGGACATGGCTTGCGCCAGCGCCAACTGGCCGGGGGTCGGCTGGCGAAAGGGCAGATGGACATCCATCGCGCAAGCTTACGCCGGTTGCGAGGGGATGCAAGACGGGGAACCCCTCTCCCTCGAGGGAGAGGCGACTCGCCGGCTTCGGCGAGCGGGTGAGGGTGGCCCTTTTGTGTCGTCACAAGAACCACCCTCACCCGGGCCGGCTTCGCCGTCTCTCGCCTCTCCCCTCGAGGGAGAGGTTAAAGGTTACTTCGCAATCGGAGTCATCGCGACCTTTTCATAATCGATGCCCAATTGCTCCAGATAGGTCGGGTATTTGGCCGAATCATAATAGTATTTTTCCATCGCCGGGCGCATCCGGTTCATGATGTCGGCGTTCAGCCCGATCGCCGGCTGGTCATCGGGGCCGAGCACCGGGTCATAGGTGTCGGTCTTCAACTGGACATCGTTGAAATAGGCCTTGGCATCGGCAAGCAGCTTGGGCGTCGTCATCAGGTCGAGCACTGTCATGGCCACGGCCTTGGCGCCGGTGATGACGCCCTTATGGGCAATCGGCGTCGCCATGGCGATGGCGGATTGAACATTATGGCCGATGGCGTTGGGGATGTTCGATGGGTAGCGGATGGTGATCGTCGGCACCGTCCACATGATATCACCGATATCGTCCGACCCGCCGCCGGTGCTGGCGCCGCGCAGGTCGGGGGTGGAAAGCGGCTTGATGCTGGTCACCAGCGGTTCGACCTTCTGGCCATTGGCGGTCTGCATCGCCTTGGCAAAACCCTGGTCGGCGGCGCTCCATTTCGGCAGGCCGACGGTCAGCATATTGGCATAGGCGGCTTCGGCCATCGGCTTGTTGCCGAAATTGGGCGCGGCATAGCCGAGCACCTTGTGGGTGACGGTGGTGCCGGTCGCCATCGCCGCGCCCTCAGAAACCGTATTGCCGAGTTCATAAAGCTCGCGGATCGATTTGAAGCTGTTTTCGCGGAAATAATACCAGACCGATGCAACGCCGGGCACGATGTTGGGCTGGCCGCCGCCGTTGGTGATGACATAGTGCGAACGCTGGGTGATCGGCAGATGTTCGCGGCGGAAATTCCACGCCGAGTCCATGATCTCCACGCCATCGAGCGCGCTGCGGCCATCCCAGGGTTGCCCGGCAGCGTGCGCGGTCTTGCCCTTGAAGGTATATTCGACGCTGACCATGCCATTGTTGCCGGCCGGCCCCCATGACGTGCCGAGATCACGGCCGACATGGACGAAAATGCTGGCATCGACCTGTTTGAACAGCCCGGCGCGGACATAATAGGCCTTGGTCGCCAGCAGTTCTTCGGCAACGCCGGGCCACAGCATCAACCGGCCCTTGATGCCGTTTTTGCTCATCGTGTCCTTCAATGCCAGTGCGGCGACCACCATGAGCGGCATGCCGCTGTTATGGCCCTCGCCATGGCCCGACGCGCCTTCGACCATTGGCTTGATTTGCGGCGATCCCGGATATTGCGACAGGCCAAGCAAGCCATCGATATCGCTGCCCAGCGCGATCAGCGGCCCGCCCTCGCCCCAGGTTGCGGTAAAGGCAGTGGGGATGCCGGCAACGCCGCGGGTGACCGTAAAGCCGTTCTTTTCCAGAATGTCAGTCAGATATTCCGAGGTCTTGAACTCCTGAAAACCCGGCTCGGCATAGCTGAAAATCTGATCGACCATTACCTGCGCCAGCTTGGCGCGCGCATCGATCCCGGCGGCGACTTCGGCCTTGAGCCTGGGCGGAGCGGCGGCGAGCAGCGGTGCCGGCAGGGCCAGCGCGCCAAGCGCGGCGGCGAGCAGCAGCGATTTTGCAGTCATGGAGTTCATATTCCCCGATTGGCGATCAGTAAGCAAAGCGCACGCCCATCCGGAACGTCCGCCCCAGCACGTCGTAAATGCTGCGATTGGTCTGCGGATAGGCCGGCGTATTGTTGCCGGTCGGCCCGTTGCCGACAAGCACCGGATCGGTGTTGAGCAGGTTACGGACATAGAGGAACACTTCGGCCTTTGACGATTTCACCATAAACCTGTGCGTGATCGAGGCATCGACATACCATTGACCGGCGATGTTGTTGTCGTTGATCGTGCGCGCCTGCACGGTCGATAGCGGGCAGGCAGTGGTGCATTCGATGAAATTGTTATCATAAACGCCGCCCGAGAAACCCCGCCCGGTCAGGTTGAAGCCCCATTTTTCAGTGTCGTAATTGGCGGTCAGCCGATAGTTCCACGATGGCGTTGCGTCGCCGCCGCCGGCATTCTGGCCCGCCAGATCGCGCGCCACATCGATGCCATTGTCGACGATATTGTTGATGTAATGCGAGACCAGCGCGCGCAGCGTCAGCGCACCGGGGCCGATGGCATTGGTGCGATAGCTGGCTTCGATATCCACCCCCTTGGTGCGCTGGCGGGCGAAATTGAACGGCACCAGCTGGATGCCGGTGATCGGGCTGGTGGTTCCGGCCGGGCCGTTGAAGGTGATGAACTGGCACAGATCCTGCCGGCCCTGCGCCAGGCAAAGATCGGCGATTGTCTGCGCCGTGATCGTGCCGATGGCCTTTTCCAGATTGATGTCGAAATAATCGATCGACAGCGCCAGCCCGGGCAAGAAAGTTGGCGTCAACACGGCGCCAAAACCCCAGGTCAGCGCTTCTTCGGGAACCAGTGCGGCGTTGCCGGTGGTTTGTTCCAAAAACTGGTCGGTGCGCTGCCCGCCACCCGCAAGCGGCACGTTGACGGTGTTGGTGCGCGCCGTGCCGGGAGCGAACAATTCCGAAAGATTGGGCGCGCGAATGTCACGTGACCGCGTCGCCCGTAACCGGATGTCGTCGATAATCTGCCAGGTCGCGCCGAGTTTCCAGGTCGAAACGCTGCCCGATGTCGAATAATCGGTCAGGCGGAAGGCACCGTTGAAGTCGAGCCCTTCATAAAGCGGCACCACCGCTTCGACATAGGCTTCCTTGACGTTGAAGCTGCCTTTGGTGACGAGGTAATTGCCGTAGAGCCAGCCCGAGTTGAACTGCGGATCGACAAAACCATCGACGCGTTCGCGGCGATATTCGGCGCCAAAGGCCAGCGATACTGGCCCGGCCCAGGTTTCGAACAGATCGTTGGTCGACAAATTGGCCTGCACCACATCCTGGCGCAATTCCTGGTCACGGCGCGGCTGGGCGCCATTGTTGAAGACATAATTGACCGCCGCCGCCGAAGGCCCGCCAACGCCGATGCGGTTGAGCGGCACGCAGCCATTGGTCGGGTTGGTCAGCGTTGACCGGCAGACGATGGTGCCAGCCG